>JAIWOB010000001.1 GCA_020217065.1 Chloroflexota bacterium
TTCATCATCGCTTCGTAGTCCGACCAGTTGCCGATGTACATCTTCGCCTGCGAGTCGCCTTCAAAGACGATGAGGTGCGTGCAGATGCGGTCTAAGAACCAGCGGTCATGGCTGACGACCAAAGCCGTTCCGGCGAATTCGGTCAGCGCGTCTTCCAATGCGCGGAGGGTGTTCACGTCGAGGTCGTTGGTCGGCTCGTCGAGGAGAATCACATTCGCGCCTTCGGTGAGGGTTTTGGCAAGGTGAACGCGGTTGCGTTCCCCGCCGGAGAGGATGCCGACTTTCTTCTGCTGGTCGCTGCCCATGAAGTTGAACGAGGAGCAGTATCCGCGCGCGTTGATTTTGCGCTTGCCCAGTTCGAGAGTCTCCTGCCCTTGCGAGATTTCTTCATAGACGGTCTTTTCCGGGTCGAGAGTCCGCGACTGGTCCACATAGGCGAGTTTGACCGTCTCCCCGATTTTGACGGTCCCGCTGTCGGGTTTTTCCGCGCCGATAATCATCTTCAGCAGGGTCGTTTTGCCCGCGCCGTTCGGTCCGACAACGCCGACAATGCTGCCCGGCGGAATCGTCGCGGAGAATTCTTCCAGAATCAATTTATCGCCGTAGCTCTTTGTGACCTTGTCAAATTCAAACACCACGTCGCCCAGCCGCGGACCAGGCGGGATGTAAATATCCAGGTCCTCGCGGCGTTTTTCGGTTTCCTGCGAGAGCAGTTTTTCATAAGCGGCGACGCGCGCCTGTCCCTTTGCCTGACGCGCCTTGGGCGACATGCGAATCCATTCGAGCTCGCGTTCAAGCGTCTTTTGACGTTTGGATTCGGCTTTCTCTTCGAGGCGGATGCGCTCGCGCTTTTGTTCGAGCCACGAGGAGTAGTTGCCCTTGTAGGGGATGCCGTAGCCGCGGTCGAGTTCGAGAATCCAACCCGCCACGTTGTCGAGGAAGTAGCGGTCGTGCGTGACGGCGATGACCGTGCCTTTGTAATCGCGCAGGTGATGTTCGAGCCACGCGACGGATTCCGCGTCGAGATGATTCGTCGGCTCGTCGAGCAGCAGGATGTCGGGTTCGGTGAGCAATAAACGGGTGAGCGCGACGCGGCGCTTTTCTCCGCCCGAACAAACTTTGATGGGCGTATCGCCCGGCGGGCAGCGCAGCGCGTCCATCGCAAGTTCGAGGCGGCTGTCGAGATTCCACGCGTCGTGCTTGTCGAGTTCCTCTTGCAGTTTGGCTTGTTCGGCGACGAGCGCGTCGAAGTCCGCGTCGGGTTCGGCGAATTTGGCGTTGACTTCATCGAAGCGCGCGAGCAATTGAACAATCGGCGCAACCGCTTCTTTCACGACTTCGATGACGGTTTTGTTTTCGTCGAGTTTCGGCTCTTGTTCCAAAAGTCCGACCGTGTAACCCGGGCTTTTGTGAATTTCGCCGATGTAGTCGTTGTCCACGCCCGCCATGATTCTCAGCAGGGTGGATTTGCCCGCGCCGTTCAGTCCCAGCACGCCGATTTTTGCGCCGTAGTAAAAGCCGAGCGAGATGTCGCGCAGGATTTGTTTGTTGGGCGGGACAATCTTGCCCACGCGGTTCATGGAGTAGATGACTTGGGTGGTTTCGTTGGACATGGTTGGTGGAGTTGGTAATTGGTGATTGGAGATTGGTTGGGGCATATTGTATCAGATGAGCGAGACTTGCCGCGCGCGCAAGGGGTATAATGGCACGGTAAAAGGAGTAACGATTATGGAAGCGCTTGCCCCGCAGGATTTAATCCGTAAAGCCATCATTGAAGTGGCTCAATTACGGGAAAATGAACTGCTTATCGTCATCGAGGCGGTTGAAAATTTGAAAAAGCAACGCGCCCGCCCTAACCGCGAATTGGCAAAAGAGATTGTAGCGCGCGCCAAAGCCCGCGCGGAGGAAACGCGCAATCTGCCGCGCGCCGAGTTGATGAAAAAATTTAGCGATACGCTCGAAGCCATCCGCGCGGACGCGATTGCAAACGGCACGGCGATTGAAGGGGAGTTGGAAGGTGACTAATCCCATCCGCGCCGTATTGGATACGAATGTTTTTATTTCCGCTGCGTTAAGCAAAAGCGAGTCCAGCCCGACCCGCGAGGCATTGGAGCGCTGGAAGCGCGGCGAGTTCGTCCTGTTGATTTGTACTCCGCTGGCTGAAGAAATTGTCGAAAAATTAAGAGACCGTAATGTGAACGAAGATAAAGTCGTGGATTTAATCGAGGCGTTGGCGGCTTTGGCGGAATGGGTGGAAGTCCCGCCTGAAAAAATTGAAGACTTGCTTTCCGACCCGGACGACAACGTCATTGTCGCCTGCGCCGTTGAAGGAAAAGCCCATTACCTTGTGACATACGACCCGCACATCGACGCGCTTAACGGCGAATATAAAGGAGTCAAAATTCTCAAAGCCGTTCCCTTTTTGGGCGTGTTGCGCGATGAAAAGCAATAACGCGCTCGTTGATTTTACGAAAACTGTCGTTTCGCCCGAATAATAAAACCAAGCCTTGTTCGCTATGCGGCATAGAACACCTGCGCGGTGCGGAGGATTTCCCGCTTGCGGAAGGGATTTTCCAGCGCGTCCTTCTCGATGATGTCCACAGGGCGGTGGAAGATTTTCTCCAAATCCAGTTTCATTTGCGCCAAGTCAAAGAGGCTAATCTCCGCATCTTTAGAAAACGTGACCAACACATCTGCATCGCTGTCGGGACGGAAATCCGAACGCAAAGCCGAACCGAACAACGAGAATTCGACCACCTGCCAACGGCGGCAAAATTCGTTAATTCGTTTGCGTGGAATGCGAAATTTCTTCTTTTGCATGGCGTTTATCCATAAAAATTATAGCGCTACTCGCCACGCCAAGGAGGTCTTGCGGCAGGAATTGAGGGCGAATAAGCTGGGGGGGCAATGCGACCTCACCCTGATTGGCGGGGGTAATCGGCGTGTGGGTTGACCTATCCCCCGCCCGCTTCGACAGGCCCTTCGGGCAGTCAGCGCGGCGCTTCCCAAATCCCACAAGGGGACGATGTGGGAAGGGGGCTGGTCCGTTTGCAGATTGGGGTTCGTTTCCAAGATAAAGTTTCGGCATAGGCGGGGTTGGCTTCTCCCCTTCAGGGGAGATGGGAGAGGGATTTTTCGGTAGAATCATCCCATGCCAGTCAAAAATATTGTTACGAATCAAAAGGTCACCGCTCAGAAACTTCAACGCGCAAAAGAACTCCGCCGCGAGATGACCCCCGCCGAGAAAATCTTGTGGGAAGAATTGCGGGCGAATAAGTTGGGCGTCCACTTTCGGAGGCAGCAAGTCATACAGGGATTTATTGTTGACTTCTACTGTCACAAGGCCGCGCTAGTTGTCGAAGTGGATGGTGATGTCCACGACTTGCAGAAAGCGGAAGATGAACGGCGGGAGAAGGTGTTGAGTGAGATGGGATTGAGGATGGTCAGGTTTCGGAATGATGAGGTGATGGGAAAATTGCCATCTGTGGTTGAGCAAGTCAAAGCCATAATTATGTAAGGAAAACAGCCATGCCGAAAAAAGCCAAAAGAAGCCTTCAAGATGTGGTAGGGAAAGAGACCTATGATGTATGGGTGGATAATGCTTCGGGAACTTGTCCCACACGGGCGAACACATCGCCTTTCAGTCGTGGTTGCGGGGATGTTGCAGTATGCTGTGGATAAATCCATGCAGATAAAGCACAGGAACGAAGAAGAACATTCTGTTGCCATGTCGTTGATCGACGCAACGGATACAAGCGACCCTGAATCCATCAAGGAATTAATCCATGATGTTGTGGATAGATTGTTCAAAGATGCGGGAGTTGAGTACGAAAGAGTCAGCAAACGCGGCGACCATTACAGCATTGCGGATGAAATCTACAATAAGTTTTCGAGTTGGTATGATTATCCGTGGGATTAAGCGGAAAGAGGAAGATGAACGACGGGAACTCCCCCACTGTCCGTTGGACATCTATCCTAACGGGCACACGTCCCCCAAATACGACAATGGAAGTTGGGTTGCGAACTGAGAATTTGAATCGTCGGATTTGCCACCTTCGTTTCACTTCGGGGGGTGCTGCGCGAGGAGAGACTCGGCGATGGACTTTTCCAACGAGAAGAGATTCCGTCTCCCTGTCAGGAACATCCTACCCTTGCGCCTGTGTACAATTGTGCATATAATCAGGTTGATGAACTACGAATGGGAACCCAACAAAGCCAAGGCAAACTACAAGAAACATGGTGTCAGGTTTGCTGATGCCGTTGGTGTATTCGAAGACGAAAATGCCATTACCATTCAGGATGAGCATGACCGAGAAGACCGTTACATCACAATTGGCAGGGATTTTCTGAGTCGAATTTTGGTTGTGGTTTATACATTTCGTGATGTTGTCATTCGTATCATTTCCGCTCGAAAAGCTACAGCTCGTGAACGAAAGATATATGAGGAACAAAAATGAAGAAAGAATATGATTTCAGCAAAGGCAAACGCGGCGCTGTAGTCCGTGCGCCGAAAGGCAAAACCCGAATTACCATCCGCATTGACAATGATATTCTGGATTGGTTCCGCGGCGAAGTCGAAGCGGCGGGCGGCGGCAATTATCAGACTCTGATCAATCAGGCGCTGCGTGAATATCTGAATCAGCAACAACAACCGTTGGAAGAATTATTGCGGCGGGTTGTACGCGAGGAATTGCATGGCGCAGCGCAATAAGCAAGGAATTGGGGATGAATCTCGAAGAGATAAAACAAGCAGTTGCAAACTTATCACCCGATGACTTCATTCGTTTTCGTGAGTGGTTCAAGAATCATGAAAGCCATGTCAACGCTGGCGATTCGAAGCAACTTGAAGAAAATCTAAAAAGACTACAAGGCTCTCTAAATGGTGCTGGCGCATTGAAAACACTGATGGAAGAACGGCAAAAAGAAAACCTTCTGTAATTTGAACTTCGAGCGCCCACAGGCTCGAAGTTTTTTGTCACTCGCGCATTGAAAAAATTAGGGCGGAAAGTTGTTCATGTGTGGGAGCATGAGTTGAAGTTTCCAGAGAAAGTCGCCGCAAAATTGCGGAAACATTTTTAGGGTCAAAAGCAAAGTGGCGAGGGAGGCGAGAAAGAGAGAGACCTGACAGGTTTCATCATGGCGCGAGTCAATCGGACTTCTCCGTGTGGCGCGGGACTTGGTCAATTGCGGTTCTGTGGAAACCTGTCAGGTCTGAACGCGGAAGATAAACGGCGGGGTCCCCCTCTCTCATTCGGACATTTCTCCCAAATGCGACAATCCAGCCTTGGGGGAGATTCAGCGATAGACGCTTCCCTGCAACTGGAGCGGAAATTCATCCTTCATCTAACCAAAGCGCTCCTCGCGCCAAACATCCGCGCGGTTGTGGTAGCCGGCCTGTTCCCAAAAGCCTTTTTTATCGCGGGGCATAAACTCCAACGACCTGAGCCATTTAGCGCCTTTCCAAAGATAGGGCGTTTCCAGGTTGTCTCTTCCGGGAATAAAACCCACCACGCCGCGCAGCGGGTATCCGTGCTCGGGCGTAATAGGTTCGCCGTCGAGATGAGTGGCAAGCAGGAAATTCTCCTGTAAAACTACTTGAAGCGGCAAATTGGTAGTATAGCCGTATTCGGCATGTTGCAGAACATGGGTGGCGGTCGGCTTGATTTTGATAATTCCCCGCTCCGCCAGCGTTTTCACGGAAACCCCCTCCCAAACCGTATCCGCCTTGCTCCAGCGGGTGACGCAGTGAATGTCCATTTTAACCCGCGCGCGGGGAAGTTGATTAAATTCCTCCCAACTCCAGCGTCGTTCCTCCTCCACCTCGCCCCAAATTCTAAAATCCCAAACGGCGGCATTAAACGGCGGGACAGGCCCGTAGTGCAGGACGGGAAACTTCAACGTCAAAGACTGCCCCGGAGGCAGCCGTCCCTCGCTGCGGATGCGGTCTTCTTCTTTTCGGCGCTCCAAGCCTTCAAAAGGTAACATGTTTTGCCTCGCTTCTCATAAAATCTGTAAAATAGACTCCGCCAGCGCCGCAAATGTTACCCGCCTGCAAGGAAAACGTGAAGCGACCGCCTTATAATAGGGAAAATTCATCTGCAAGGAGCAAAAATGAAACCGCCCACCCTTAAACAACGCCTCCAATATTGGTTCGATAATTACATGTCGCGCGGCACAGGCGCGTTGATTCTCGCTTTATTTGTCCTTTCGGCTGTCATCATTTTTGTTACGGCAATAACGGTAAAAGTCACCGGCAGCGCCCCAAACGACGAAAGCCTCTACGACCTGGTTTGGATGGCGCTCCTGCGGACACTCGACTCGGGAACGATGGGCGGCGACAGCGGCAGTTTCTTTTTTATGTTGATGATGTTGGCGGTGACTTTCGGCGGCATCTTCGTCGTCAGCGCCCTCATCGGCGTCATCAACAACGGCTTGGAAGACAAACTGGACGAACTCCGCAAGGGGCGTTCCGCCGTCATCGAAAACGACCATACCCTCATCTTGGGTTGGAATCCGCAAGTTTTCACCATTATCTCGGAATTGATTCTCGCCAACGAAAGCCGGAAAAACGGCGCGGTCATCGTCGTCCTGGCGGAGCAGGACAAAGTTGAGATGGAAGACGCCATTAGAGAGCGCATTCCAGACACGAAAAACACCCGCGTCATCTGCCGTTCCGGCAGCCCCATTGACCTGACCGACCTCGAAATTGCCAGCCCGCACACGGCGCGTTCCATTATCATCCTGGCTGAAGGCGACGACCCCGACACGCACGTCATCAAGTCAACGCTGGCGCTCACCAATAACCCCAACCGCCGCGAGACGCCTTATCACATCGTCACTCAAATCCGCAATCCGAAGAATATGGACGTGGTGAAAATGCTCGGCGCGAAGGACGTTGTTCAGCCGATTCTCACCAACGACCTCATCGCCCGCGTCGTAGCGCAGACTTCGCGTCAGAGCGGCTTGTCCATCGTTTATACCGAACTGATGAATTTCGGCGGCGACGAAATCTACTTCACGCGGCAGCCTGCGCTTTCAGGCAAGACCTACGGCGAAGCGCTCCTCGCCTTTGACGGCTGCTCCCCGCTGGGCATTCGCAAAGCGGACGGCGCGATTGCCCTCAACCCCGCCATGGACGCCCGCATCGAATCGGAAGACCAGGTTTTTGTGATTGCTGCAGACGACGATAAAATAAAACTTGCGGCGTCCCGCCCCCAACTCGACGAAAGTCTTATTCAACCTGCGGGGAGCGCATCCAAACCCAAGCCTGAGAAAGCGCTCATCCTTGGCTGGAATCGTTCCGGCGCCACCATCATCCGCGAGTTGGACAATTACGTCGCCAAAGGCTCGCAGGTGACGATTGTCTCGAACATCGAAGATTTGGAAGAACAACTCCGCTCCGAAGTCGTCAAACTCAAGAACCAAAAAGTGGTTGTGAAGGAAGGGGACATTCGCGACCGCGACCTGCTCGAAAGTCTGGGGGCGGCGGATTACGACCACGTCATCGTATTGGCGTACAATCACCTCGAACAGCAGGAAGCGGACGCCATCACCCTCGTGGCGCTGCTTCACCTGCGCGACATCGCCGAACACGACGAAACGCCCTTTTCCATCATCAGCGAAATGCTTGACCTCCGCAACCGCGAACTCGCCGAAGCCGCCCGCGTGGACGATTTCATTGTCAGCGAACATCTCATCAGTTTAATGATGGCGCAACTTTCGGAAAATTCGGAGTTGGAAGGAGTCTTCGCCGACCTTTTCGACCCGCAAGGCGCGGAAATCTATCTCAAACCCATTGGCGACTACGTCAAAACGGGGGCGGCGGTGAATTTTTACACCGTGGTCGAAGCGGCGCGCCGCCGCGGCGAAACCGCCATCGGCTATCGCTTGATGAACGAATGCCACATGGCAGACAAATCTTACGGCGTCCACATCAACCCGCGCAAATCCGCCCGCCTGAGTTTTTCTCCGGAAGATAAAGTCATCGTCATTGCGGAAAGTTAACGCGCCTTTTCCCAGGCGACCCGCCAGCCGCCCACGGCGCAGGGCTCTTGGCAGGCGGAATCAAAATATCCAAAAAACGCAACGCCCCCAATCGTCTTTCCATCGGGGGCGTTGTTCTCAAACAAACGAGTTACGCAACGACGCTTACCAATCTTCGGTTCGCTACAATCACCTTTTTCGGTTCCTTGCCTTCCAGGAATTTCTGAACCGTTTCGCTTGCCAACGCGGCAGACTTGATTTGCTCCTCCGTCGCTTCGGCTGGGACGGTGATGCGGTCTCGAACCTTACCATTGACCTGAACCGGCAATTCGATGACGTCTTCTCTGGCGGCGGTTTCATCCACCTGATGCCAGGCTTGGGTGTGAATCGAATACGGCTTGCCCAATTGATTGGTCCACAACTCCTCGGCGATATGCGGAGCGACGGGCGCCAGCATTTTCAGGTAAATTTCCTGCGCTTCCCGCCATTCATCGCTGCCCGCCGCGCCCGCCTCGCGCGCCTTGTACATTTCGTTCAACAATTCCATCAGCGAAGAGATGATGGTGTTGAACTCGAAGTTCTCGAAGTCGCGGGTCACTTTGCGCAGGGTCTGGTGAACTTTGCGGCGGAGGTGTTTCAACGTCTCTCCAGACGGAGGTTCGGCAGACGGCAAGACCGGGTCGGTAAACAACGTCCACACGCGGCGAATCCAGCGGGCGCAGCCTTCGATTCCTTGCGAATCCCAGGGCGCGCCCATCTCCCAGCGCGCAAAGAACATCAGGTAGGCGCGCACGGTATCCGCGCCGTACTTTTGCACCAACACATCGGGCGCAACCACGTTGCCGCGACTCTTGGACATTTTTTCATTGTCTTCGCCCAGCACCATGCCCTGATTTCGCAATTGAAGCATAGGCTCATTGCCCTTCACAATACCCGCGTCGCGCAGGGCTTTGTGAAAAAAGCGCGTATAGAGCAAGTGCATGGTGGCGTGTTCGATGCCTCCGGTGTAGGTATCCACAGGCATCCAGTAATCGTATTCTTTGGGGTCGAAGGGTCCCTGGTCGTATTTGGGCGAGAGATAACGCAAGTGATACCACGACGAACACATAAAGGTATCCATCGTATCCGTTTCGCGGATTGCCGCTCCGCCGCAGACAGGGCAGGTCGCGTTCTTCCAGGTAGGATGCAGTTTCAGCGGCGACTCGCCCGTCGGCTTCCACTCCACATCTTCCGGCAGCAAGACAGGCAATTGGTCGTCAGGAACGGGATTCCAGCCGTGCTCCTGGCAGTAAATCATGGGAATAGGCGCGCCCCAATAACGCTGGCGGCTGATGAGCCAGTCGCGGTAGCGGTAATTGACCGATTCCCTGCCAATCCCTTTTTCTTCCAGCCAGTCAATCACCGCCGCAATGCCGGGGTTTTTGCGCCCTTTTTGGTCGTTAACCTTCGTCCCGTTAAAATGTGCGGAATTAATCATTACCCCGCCGCCGATATAGGCTTCGGGCATGGAATCGCCGTCCAACTGCGGTTGACCTTCAGGCTGGATGACGGGGATGATTTTCAACCCATACTTGCGGGCAAAGGCAAAGTCGCGCTCGTCGTGGGCGGGAACCGCCATAATCGCGCCCGTGCCGTAAGACATAAGCACATAGTCCGCAATCCAAATAGGAATACGCTCGCCGTTGACGGGGTTAATCGCATAACCGCCGGTAAAGACGCCCGTTTTCTCCTTATCCGCCGCGCCGCGCTGAATATCCGACTGCCGCGCCGCCTGCGCTTTATATTCCTCAACGGCGGCTTTGTATTCCGGCGCGGCGATTTTATCCACCAGCGGGTGTTCCGGAGAGAAAACCATGAAGGTCGCGCCCCACAGCGTGTCGGGACGGGTGGTGAAGATTTCCACGTCGTCGCCTTGCTCTGTCTTGAAAATGACAGAAGCCCCTTCGCTGCGGTCAATCCAATTGGTTTGCAGGGTCTTGACGGTTTGGGGCCAATCCATGCCGTCAAAGTTCAACAA
>JAIWOB010000002.1 GCA_020217065.1 Chloroflexota bacterium
TTCATCGGCGTATTTGGTCGTTTTGAAAAACCACTGCTCCAAATCCTTTTTGACGACGGGCGTGCCGCAGCGCTCGCAATGACGGTCATCGCCCCACACCTGTTCGCGCGCCAACGTCGTATTGCAATGCGGGCACCAGTCCACAGGGGACATCTTGCGGTACGCCAAACCCATTTTGTATAACTGGATGAAGAACCACTCCGTCCACTTGTAATAAGCCGGGTCGGCGGACACCGCCTCGCGCTCCCAATCGAACATCGCTCCCATGCTCCGCAGTTGGGCGCGCATCTTTTCGATATTTTGGAAGGTGCGCTTCATGGGATGGACGCCGTCCTTAATCGCGGCGTTTTCGGCGGGCAGACCAAAGGCGTCAAAACCCATCGGGAAAAGCACGTTGTAACCGTTCATGCGTTTAAAGCGCGCGCGGGCGTCCGAAGGGGTCATCGCATACCAGTGACCGATATGCAAATCTCCGCTGGGATAAGGCAGCATGGTCAGCGCATAATGTTTCGGCTTACCGTAATCAATCGTTGAACGATATAAACGGTCCGCTTCCCATTTTTCCTGCCATTTTTTTTCGAGTATTCCAGGCTGATAGGACTTCTCCTGCGCTGGTTTCTCCTGCGCGGCGGGAGGCGTTTTAAACGGCGCGATTTCTTTCGGCTTTTTATCCGCCAGCGCAACCGCCCTGACGGGTTTCGGGGCGACCATCAACGTCGTTTCTTTGGCGGGCGCAATGGCTTTTGCGGAAGCGGTCTGAATTTTCGGCGCGGTTGTCTTGCGCTTCGCGGAAGTTTTGGCGGCAGCCTTCACGGAAGGCTTTACGGCGACCTTTTTTTCCGCCGCCTTCTTCAGCGCGGCTTTTGCCTTGACCTTCGCGGTCGCAGTTTTCACCGTCTTCTTGGAATCTTTTTTCGCGGCGGGGCTTGCCGTCGCCTTTTTGTTTTTGGCGGCGGTCTTCTTAACGGGTTTAATCTCCGCTTTGGCGGGCAACTTCTTCGGCGATGTCTTCTTTTTTACTTCCTTTTTCTTGATATCAGCCATGTTTACCTCTTCTTATCAGGTATAAAGTCTGTTTCGTCCATAAACAAAAAATCCTTCCTCCACAATCAGGGACGAAGAATTCTCTCCGCGGTACCACCCGGGTTCGTCTCGTCTGATAGTCCGCAAACCCCATAGGGCTATCAAACCTGCCGACGCGCTTGACCGCTATAACGGGCTTTCCCGTCGCTGGCTCATGGTTTCACCAGCGCAGCTTCTCTTGCGAGGGACAGGCGAGTTCGGTCTTTTGGCGCTCCCGCTGGGCGCCGTTGAAGGGCTTCCACCTTGCTTTCCCTTCTCGCTGACGGGAGGACCTACTACTCCTGCCTTGACTTTTATTGAGGCAGGTCTTTCCTGCCCTAAAATAATTCCGGGGCAGGCGCGAGACCTGCCCCTGTGCTTGTGGACCCAGGGGGATTCGAACCCCCGACCTTCTCAATGCCATTGAGACGCGCTCCCAACTGCGCTATGGGCCCGGTGACAGTTATCAAATTCTTAAGCGTACAATGTTCGGCGCCTGATAACTGGCTTCTAACAATTGGGCGCTGAACAGTGGACCTGAGGGGATTCGAACCCCTGACCTCCTCAGTGCGATTGAGGCGCGCTCCCAACTGCGCTACAGGCCCGTTTTCAAAGCGACGGCTATTCTACCTGAGGCGTTGGGGAATGTCAATGAAAATCCGCGCTTTTCGCCCCGCGCATCTTGACGAAACAAGCCTGCAAGTATAAAATCCCTCCGCTCTTAAAGAGCCTCCCACGGGGAGGTTTCTTTTCTGCGCGGCAAATTCGAAGTCTGCCGCGACGAAAGTCAATGTGGATGTTCGGCGGCGCAGCCGCCTTGCACAAATTCATTTCATAGGGCGAAGGTAACCGCAATTCGCGGTGAGAGGCGCCCGAGGAGTAAAGATGGAAAAGGTTGTATTAAAGGCGTCCAAACGCAGCGTAACGGGCAAACAGGTCAAGGCGCTGCGGCGCGCAGGCTTCTTGCCCGCCGTGATATACGGGCGGCACGTCGAGCCAATCGCCATTTCGCTTGACGCGCACGACGCCGGGCTTTTATTTTCCAAAATAAGCTCGTCGGCTTTGGTCACAATTGACGTGGAAGGGACGGAGTACGCCGCGCTTGTGCGCGAACGCCAGCGCAATTACATCAAAGGCGACTTGACTCATGTAGACCTGCTGGCGGTGGACTTGAACGAGAAAATCCGCGCCAAAGTGCATCTTGTCTTCACCGGCGTCGCGCCGGCGGTGAAGGAATTCAGCGCCGTGCTGGTTCACCGCATGAACGCCATCGAAGTCGAAAGTCTGCCGGCAGACCTGCCTGAGCGTATCACGGTTGACCTCTCTTCCATCAAACAGGTCGGCAGCCATATCTGCGTGCGCGATATTTCCCTGCCGCCCAACGTAACGGCGCTGGACGACCAGGATGAAATTATCGTCGTCGCCACCCTTGCGAAGGAAGAAACCTCAGCCGAAAGCGCAGCCGCCGGCGAAGAAGAAGCCGCCCCCGCCTTGAGCGTTGAACGCGGCAAGAAGGAAGAAGAAGGCGAAGAAAAAGAAAAGAAATAAACGTTTTGAAAAAAGCCCCGCTGTTTTATGGCGGGGCTTTTTCTTTCTAAGAAAAATTATGGATACAACGTCAACTCTATGGAATGCAGGTAGACGTATTGTTTCAGTTCCGGGTCGTTGTCAAAGTCAAGATTGTCTTGATGCAGGGAAAGACGCACGCGGGTCGGCTCGGTCACTTTGTACGGCAGGGTGGTCTCAAAGGACTGGGTTTCAACGCCCTTAAAATCAAGCAAACGCGAAGAAATGACCCTGCCCTCCGTCGTAATCAATTCCCAGAAGACGGGCTGGTCGTTAAAAGGCGCGATTCGCCCCTTTAGAGCGACCGTTCCGCCGCGCGCTTCCGCGCCGTCTTTAATTCCTTCGTAGGCGACCCGCTCGTACATCATGTTTCCAATGGGAGTAATCTGGTTTTCGCCAATGGAATATAAAAGCACAGGCATGGTGTTCAGCGCTTGAACGCGCCCGTAGTCGTCCTTTGAACTAATGCGAATGTAGCCGCGCTCGGAGACGGCGCGAATCTCAAAGGGGATTTCAAAACTACGGTACACCCCGCCGCTGGGAACGCGCGGCACGCGTTCCAGGCTGCGCTGTAAGAGGCGTCCATTTTCGCCGAGAAGTTCAATTCGAACCCGCTCGCTCCTCCCCGCCGTCAGCAGCGCCTGCACCCTGATGGGAGAAACCAGGCTGGACATGGGTCCCGGCGCAATGAAACGGATTTGCGCAAACTCGGTGAATCCCGGCGCAAAGGTGGGCGTGGCGGTGGGCTGCGGCGTAACTGGAAGCGGCGTCTCCGTGGGGATGGGCGTTTCGGTCGCGGTGGGCGCAAGCGCGCTGGCGGTGGAAAAGATGGCTTGCCCGGTCAGGACAACGGCGGTCGCAATCGAATTGTCGGGCTGAGTAGCGGCGACTTCCGTCATGGATTGAGAACAGGCGGAAAGGATTGCAAAAAGAAATAAAAGAATCGGCGCTTTTCGTCTCATAGAAGAGCATGAAAGTCGGGGACGAAGGCGATGGCTTTCGACCCCGACAATTTCTACAACTCGTAAATGGCGCTGTACTTTTCAGTCAGGTAGCGGATATAGGGGTCGGCGTTAATCTTCGAGCCGGTGACTCTTTGCACCAGTTCCTGCGGGTCGTATTTACGGCTGTGAATATGCACCTTTTCGCGCAGCCAGGCAAGGAGAGCCTCAAAACTTCCGTTGCGGATGCGGTCTTCAAGGTCGCCAATGTCTTCGTTGATTTTTTGCCACAATTGAGCCGACACCAGGTTGCCCAGCGCGTAGGTCGAAAAATATCCCATTAATCCGCTCGACCAGTGAACGTCTTGTAAAACGCCCTGAGCGTCGTTTGGCGGGACAACGCCAAGGTACTCCTCCATCTTCGCGTTCCAAATCTCAGGCAGGTCTTTCACCGCGATTTTTCCTTCAATCATGCCGATTTCCAGTTCGAGGCGCAGCATGACATGAAGGTTGTACGTGGCTTCGTCGGCGTTGACGCGAATCAAGGAGGGCTGCACCTTGTTGATGGCTTTATAGAACTGCTTCAATTTCACGCCCTCCAATTTGGAAGGAAACGCCTTTTTCAATTTGGGGAAGAAATACTCCCAAAATGGAAGCGAACGCCCGACCAAATTTTCCCACAAGCGAGATTGAGACTCATGCACCGCTAGCGACACGCCGCCCGCCAAAGGCGTGCGCTCATAGGCGGGATTGCTGCCCTGCTCATACATGGCGTGACCCGCTTCGTGCATGGCGCTGAAAAGGGTCGCAAGGGGGTTGTTTTCCTCAAAGCGATTCGTAATGCGCGTGTCGTTCACGCTGAAGGTGGTTTGAAAAGGATGCGGCGCTTTGTCTTGTCTGCCGCAATTCCAGTCGTAACCGAAGCGGGTGATGATGGCTTCTCCGAATTCCCAGACCTTTTGCTCGTTGTATTTTTTATAGAGGAAATCGTCCCGCACTTGTTTGGCGGAGATAATGGCTTTGATAAGCTCCACCTGACGCGGGCGCAGGGCGTTGAAAATCTCCTGCACCTCGGCGGTCTTCATCCCTGGTTCGTAATCGTCGAGGAGGGTGTCGTATGGATGGTCGGCGGGCGGGAAAAATGAAATATATTTTTGCGCCAGGTCCACCACCTTTTCGAGATGGGGACGAAAAATGGAAAAATCAGACTTGCCTTTCGCCTCCACCCACGCCTCAAACGCCCTGGTGGTGACAATGGCTTGTTTGGCGACAAAGGAGGAAGGCACGCGCGCGGCTTTTTCGTAATCGCGGGCGGCGACGCGCACCAGCGCGCCCTCGTCGGTTTCGGGGTCGGGAAATTCGGTTTTGAGCGCTTCGAGCAGTTTGCCAACCTGCCGCGATGTGGCTTTTTGATGAGCAATCCTGCCGAGGGTCGCCATCTGCTGTCCGCGCGCCTCGCTGCCGCCGGGCGGCATATTCACGTTTTGGTCCCATTCCAGCACGCTCTGAATATGGCGCAGGTCTGCGACTTCGCCAAGCAGGGTTTTTAATCTCTTGAGATTTTTAGACATAAGGTGTCTCCTTGTTGTTAGTTGAAGGGGCGCCGGCGGCTTGATTTTATCGCAAATACCGTCAAAAAAAGCGGCAATCGCAAGACCGCCGCTTCCATATTGAAACTAGGGACATTTACGCCACTCGCCCAGCCCGTCTTCGTGAACTTCGATTAAGTCTCCTTCTTTGACCGTGACTTCCAACACTTCGGGGTCGCCGGAGACTTCAATATCGTACACTTGATGGACGCCCGGATAGACCCAGATTTCGTTATCGGGCTTTTCAAGGGCGGAAGGCAGGATGGCTTCCTCCGGCATGACATACATGCTGTGATGCGTGCAATTTCGCAAGTAGGCCGGCAGGGGCCACTCCGACGGACTTAACTGGGGCAGGGCGTCAAGGCTGCCTTCGATGCGGGAAAAGGAGGTCTGAACGGAAACCCAGCCCGTTTTATCCGAATCTGGGATTTGAATCTGAACCCATTTTCCCAAGACATCGCGGGCGAGGACTTTAACTCTCGTTCCCTTATACAGCGCCCCAATTGGGTTAAACGCCATATCCGGTCCGCGCCGGATGAAGAGGTTTCCCCCCACCGCTTCAAGGGTCACGGCAGGGACAGAGGTCGAAGTGGGAAGCGCCAAGGTTGCGGTTGGGGCTGCGGTCTTGAAAGCGACGGTCGGCGACGGAGAAGGGCTGGGAAGCGAAACCGTTGGGGTCGCAGCCGAAGAATCCACTTTGGCTTGCGCGCAAGCCTGGACGATTAAACCAAGGGACAGGAAGGCTGCAAAAACCCTGAAGGGATTCAGCGAGCGGTTCACGCCTTGTCTATTCATGGCGCAGGGCTTCCACCGGTTCGAGGTTGGCGGCGCGGCTGGCGGGATAGATTCCGAAGAAAAGACCGATAACCGCCGAAAAACTCGTCGAAAGCAGGATGGCGTCGCCGCCGACAACGGGCGTGAAGTTATTGCCCGTCGCCGCGGCGACCTTGCCGACGATGAAGGCAATCAGCCAGCCGAACATAATTCCAATCACCCCGCCGACCATGCTCAGCACGGAGGACTCGGTCAGGAATTGGAGCAAAATGTCTCGTTTGCGCGCGCCCAACGCTTTCCGCAGACCAATCTCGCGGGTGCGTTCCGTCACCGAGACCAGCATGATGTTCATAATGCCAATGCCGCCCACAAGCAGGGAAATGCCGGCAATGCCGCCGAGAAAGATGGTCAACACGCCGGTAATGGTCTCAAAGGTTTGCAGAAAGTCCTGCTGGGTAAAAATGGTGAAGTCGTCTTCGCCAACGGGGGTGCGGTGACGCTGACGCAGGATGTCGGCAATCTCTTCCGAAGCGGAGGCAACGGCTTCGGCGCTGACGGCTTGAACGAAAATCACGTCCACCTGGTCGAGAGAGCCGCGTTTGAGCAGGCGCGCCTGAGCGGTGGTGAAGGGAATATAGGCGGCGTTATCTTCGCTGCCAAACGCGCCTCCGCCTTTGGCGACCAGAACGCCAATCACGCGGAAGGGCTGCCCTTCGATGCGGACAGTCTCGCCCGTGATTCCATCATGATACCCAAAAAGGGCGTCGGCGGTTTCAGGACCGAGGACCACAACCGACATGCGTCCATTAATGTGTTCAAGATTAATGAACTCGCCTTCAGCCAGTTGCATATTCCGCACAGAGGCGTAAGCGGCGGTAACACCGGAAACGGGGGCGGAGGTGTTTTCTCCGCCATAAGAAATAACGGCGTTTCCTTGAATCACCGGCGCAACCGCCGCCACCGATGGAGCGGCAAAGGGGTCGGCAATGGCTTCAGCGTCTCCGAGCGTCAGGGGGCGGTCGTTGTTGCCGCTGCGGGTGCGCCCGCCAGGTCCCCGCGCTTCGTCGGGTCCGCCGCGAAACACAAAGAGCAGGTTTGTCCCGATGCTGCTGATGGAACCGGTAATGGATTCCTGCGCTCCGTTGCCCACCGCCAGCATGGCAATCACGGCGGCAACGCCAATGACGATGCCCAGCACGGTCAACCCGGAGCGCAATTTATTGCCGTTCAAACTTTCGAGGGCTTCAAGCAGGGCTTGCGCGATGGTCATTTCCTGCCTCCTTCGCTCTCCTCTTCCGACAGGTCGAGCTCGCCGTCGCGCAGGCGGATGACCCGCTGGGTCTGCTCGGCAATCTTCGGGTCGTGGGTGACGATGATGAGGGTCGCGCCGCGTTCTTTATTCAAATTCAGCAGCAGGCTCATGATTTCTTTGCCGACTTTCGAGTCGAGGTTGCCTGTCGGCTCATCCGCCATAATGATGGCGGGGTCGTTGACGATGGCGCGGGCGACCGCTACGCGTTGCTGCTGCCCGCCGGAGAGTTCATAAGGGCGATGGGTCATGCGGTCTCCCAGCCCCACCGCTTCGAGGGCGGCTTTTGCGCGCTCCCGCCGTCCTTCCCTGACGCCGGCGTAACGCAAAGGAAGTTCGACATTGCCCAGGGCGGTCAGGCGCGAAAGCAGGTTGAAACTTTGAAAGACAAAGCCGACCTTGCGGTTGCGGACGCTCGCCAATTGGTCGTCGGTCATGTTCGCCACCGCTTCGCCGTCGAGGATGTATTCGCCGGAGGTCGGTCTGTCGAGACAGCCAAGCGTATTCATCATCGTGGATTTGCCGGAACCGGAAGGTCCCATGATGGCGACAACCTCTCCGCGCGCGATTTTGAAGGAAACGCCGCGCAAGGCATGGACTTCAATTTCGCCCATCTTATAAGTTTTCTTGAGGTCGCGCGCCTCAATGACCCAATCCATGTTATCCTCCAAACGGTCCGCCGCTCATCGAAGGCGGATTCAGAAGAATGGGGTCGCCTTCTTTAATCTCGCCTTTTATGAGAACGCTGTTGACGCCGTCGGTTGAGCCGAGAGTCACCTCAACAGGGGTGGGCATTCCTTCCGAGAGGAGATATACCACGCGCTTGCCGTTCGCCAAACGAACGGCGCGGTTGGGAATTAGAATGACATCCTTAACCTCTTCGACCACGATGTTCACGGCGGCGGTCATGCCGGGCTTGACATACTCATCCGGGTCGGTCAGTTCCACGGTGACCGTAAAGCTGACAACGCCCTGGACGTTATCGCCCGACTGGCTAACCTTGACGACTTTTCCGTGATAGGGGTCGGTCCTGCCGAGGACGGCGTCGAAGGTCAACGTCGCGTCCTGGTTAAGAAAAACCGAGTTGATGTCCACTTCGGAAACTTGGACGTCCACCAGCAAATGGGAAAGGTCGTCGAGGCGAAACGCCGCTTTGCCGGCGGTCGCCTGGTCGCCGACGGCAAGGTCAGCCTGAGTCACCGTTCCATCAAAGGGGGCGATGATTCGCGCCATATCCAGGGTGGCTTGAGCGGCAGCCACCCTCGCTTCGGCGGCGGCGACATCGGCTGGGTCGGGTCCGTCCTTGACGCGCTCGTAAGCGCGGCGGGCGTCGTTGAGTTTGGCTTCCGCCAGGGCGAGCTTTTCGTCGGCGTCTTTAATGGTTTCAGGGTCGGCGTAGCCTCTGTAATAACGCACCTTTGGCACGCCACGGTCAAGGTAGGTATCGGCAATGGTAATCTTGCCGTTCAAGCCCATGCGGTAATCGTACGCTTTTTTATATTCCTCTTCGGCGGCGTCGAGGGCGCGCAGCGCCTGGACGCGCGGCGTGTCCGAATTAAGAAGGTCTTCCAAAGCCTTGCGGGCGCTGACCAGGTCGGCTTCGGCGAGAATGATATTCTGGCTGAGCGACGATTTAGAAAGGGAGGCAAGCGTGTCGCCCTTGGAGACTTTATCGCCGACAGCGGCATTCACCTCCTCCACAACTCCAGCCGTCTCCCAAGCCAGAATGGCGCTTTGCCGGGCGCGCACGCTTCCAGTTGCGCCGACCGTCGCCTGCAAAGTGCCGCGCTCGGCGGGGGCGGTTTGGAAGACGCCCGCTTGCGCTCCGCGATTTCGGCTCAAAAGAAAGACAACCGCCAGCAAGACGGCAAGGACGATGCCGGCGACGAGCCAGGCGCGGCGGGAAATTTTCGAAAGGAAATTTTTCATCAACGTTCTCCATTTTAAATAGCGTCCGCTTCGCTACAGGCATGTCGCTGCAAACCGCAATCAGCGGACGCGCTTCAATATATCAAATTTATGTGCAGAAAATGTGAAGACTTGAAACGTTTTAATTTTAACTCATATATACGAAACTCAAAACAAGAGGATGCGGACATTAATAAATGTCTAATAGGATTTCGCGGGAAGCCGGAACCGCTTTGTTATAATCCGCTTCATGCTGCGCGGCGTTTTTCGCGGTCTCGAATTGACTTTTATCTTGTTCATTCTGGCGCTGGCTTTGGGAAACGGCGTCCCTTCCAGCGCGGATGAAGGGGAGCGCGCGCGCGCCTATACCCGTCAAATCGAGTTCGATTACCTTTCGTGGATGGCAAACGCCGCCTTCGTCAAAATGCGCGCCGCCTCAATAGGCGCGCCGCACATCTTCAGCCCGGCGGCGCAAAAACAAATCGTCTTCGAATATTTGGCGGCGACGCGGCAAACGCTTGAAAAGGAATACCGTCTTGAGCAACTTTACGCCGACGCCGGCATAGAAAACAAGGAACTTGCCTCCCAAGCCTTGCGCGCCGAGCTTAACGCTTTATATGCCCGCCAGCGGGAACTTGCCCCTCTTGCCGAAGCCGTCGCGCAGGGGCAAATCAGCCAGATTCTTGCGGAAGTTGGGCTTACGGTTGGAGGACAGCCCGTTCCAGAAGTTCTCTATCGCGTCACCCCCTTGCCCAAAGCGTTGATTATCTCTCCCCGCAGCCGCATCGAACAAACGGCAAACGTCTCCATCGAAGCGGAGTTAACCCTCGATGAAATCGCCGCGCTTGAAG
>JAIWOB010000004.1 GCA_020217065.1 Chloroflexota bacterium
TATTCGAGCAAACCCGTCGCGTGCGAGTCGTCCTCCGCGCCGGTGGGGTCTCCCAGAACGTCGGGAAGCAACCGCGAAACGGCGTCAATCAAAATCAGGGCGGGAAGTTCGCCGCCAGTCAAGACATAATCGCCGATGGAAATTTCATCCGTTACCAGACGCTCGCGGATACGCTCGTCAATTCCCTCGTAGCGTCCGCAAAGCAGGGCAATGCGCGGATACTGGGAAAGTTCTTTGGCGATGTTTTGATTGAAAACCCGCCCCTGAGGAGAAAGCAGGATGATGGGAACGGAATTAACAGATTCAGACGGCTCCCTCTGGCTTGCGCCCGCAGGGATGGATAAGCCTAAAACAGTTTCCACCGCCTCGAAAATGGGTTCAGGCTTCATCACCATTCCGCCGCCGCCGCCATAGGGGGCGTCGTCTGTGGTATGGTGTTTATCGTGAGCGTAGTCGCGGATGTTGTGGAGGCGCACGTCAATCAATCCCCGCTCTCGGGCGCGTTTGAGAATGCTGGTGTCGAGATAGGGTGGAAAGATTTCGGGCAGGAGCGTAAACACCTCAAATTGCATAAGGCGATTCTAGCATAGAAAATCCGCCCTCGCGCCGCCGACGGGGCTGCCCTAGCCGCCGCCGTGGATTTTCAAGAGGCGAATCATATTGCCGCCACGACGACGGCGTTGACTTGACGGCGCAGTTTCTATTTTGAGATAAACCCTGCGCGGGTTATCCCTCTCTCGGCGCGCGCAGCGTTTCCAGCCGTCCGCGCAATTCGATGCGGCGCGAGTCCGCCGCCTGGCGAATTTCGCCAAAGAAAGCCTGCCCGCGCTCGCGAAGTTGTCCGCGCAGTTTTTCGCCCGCCTCAGGCGCCAACAGCAACGCCACGACAGAACCGACCAGCGCCCCCGTCAACACTCCGATTAGAAAACCAAACATTCGCCGCATATCATTTCTCCTTGGCTGGTTTTTTGTTTGTTCGACGCGATTATACTTCATGGACTTGCCCGACAGCGCGAAAAACAGGGATATTAATTCAAACGGCAATTTTTTTTGCAATTGTTACACGAAAGCCAATAGTTTGGTGAAAATCCAACGGCGTATGACGGTCGCGCGCCGTGGCGCGGCATTGAACAATGGGTTTATTGATAAAGCCCTCTTCGGCATTGGCGACATCAGAGTCCCATGAACCGCCGCGCATGACTTTTGCTACGACTCTTTTCTTGACGTTTTTCTCAACACGGGGATTTAAAACGGGCTTTCCTTCTGTTTTGCGTTCACTGTATTCGAGTTCAGAATACCAGTCAAAACACCACTCGCGGACGTTGCCAGACATGTCGTTGAGGAACAGACCGTTTTTCGTCGCGCCGTTGGGGAACATGCCCACGGGAGTTGTCACGCCCATCGAGTTGACGCCTTTATTATTGCATACGTTCACATCGCTTACTTCATCTCCCCAGGGCCATAATCCTGTTACAGTAAACCTTTTTCTATGCGGATTGTAATTCCCCGCCCTGGCGGCTCTTTCCCATTCGGCTTCGGTGGGCAGGCGCGCTTCTTCTTCAGAGGTAATTGCGCCCTCCGCCCTCATTTTTTGGGTTAACCAATTGCAATAGGCTTCAGCCTCATACCAACTGACGCCCACAACCGGCAAAGAGAATTGATTCCATTTTGGGCTATCCCAGAAAAAAGGGCGACGCCGTTTTTCAGGGGGACGAGACGCAAGTAAAGATTTTAATTGTTCTTTTTCACGCTCCGTATCGCCGGTGAGATATGAAAAATCCGGCTCTAAACTTCCTTTTAGCCACTTGACGCCTTCTTCGCTCCAAAAGTCCGAATCGAGGGCGTAACCTCCCTCTTCTACAAAGAACGAGAAATCTAAATTCGTGACAAGATTTTTTGATATTTTGTATTCAGAGAGGAAAACCAAATGCGCGGGGCGCTCCCACGGTTTGAGGCGAATTACCTGACCAGGCGCTATTTCATATTGCAAAGCCTTTTCTGTATTTTCAGGCGCTCCCATCATAAAACTTCCCTCTTGAACGACGGCGAAATCCTGTTCAACCCGCTCTTTTTCCCATGGCTTTCTAGCGCGACGGGCGGTCAACTTTCCAAGCGCAATTCCAATGGCGCGTCTCTCCTCAAACGCTCCTCTCGAATCTTGCATTTTCCGCCTCATAACGTCTTTGAGAAAAGATTCCGCGTCGTTTTTTGACCTGACCGCCAGACGGGAAGGCAATTCAAGAATAATGTCGCCGGCTAGTTCCAGCGCCGCGCTGTCGCCAATTTTGGCGATTGTTTCAATAAAGTCAATCAAATTTGATTCGCTGACAATAGAAAGAGCGCCTGCCGCCAATGTGAGAGTTTCGCGCCAATTATCGTTGCGATAATATTTACGAATTAACGTATCCCATTCCTTTTGTTTTTCCAGGGCAATGTATCTGCCCGCCAAATATTCGCGAAACGTGGAGTGACTGTAAAATCCGTAATAATTACCGCGTCGCTCCAACAAATCGCCCTGGTCGCCAATTTGATGGATAAAGTTTTCGGCGTCTTTTTTGCCCTCTTTCTCTTGATTTTCTTCGCTGTCGTCCGCATAGCGGGAGCCAAAATATTGCGACGTTTTCTCAATTAATTCAGTTTCTTGCAGACCGTTCCTTGCGCTTTGTTGCAGTTCATAAGCGATGGGCATTAACGCTTTGACTTTATCCGTCCAAGTCATACCAATTAGCCCTGTTAAGTCGCTATGATGCAGGCTATCGAGAATGACCTCGATAGCCTGCTCGTACAATTCCGCGCGGCTATTAGGAAGTTTACGACGATTATTTTTAAGATAGCAGGCAATGGCAAGCATTAAGGGAGTGGAAGCCAGCAATTGAACCTGATTAGAGCTGTTTTTAATTTCAACTTCCAGCTCTTGCGCGCTTTTATCTGGATTTTCCGCCCTTTGATTATTTCGAAACCAATTTTCAACAAAGCGCTTTCGTTCCGTGTCGGCAAGGGGTTGTATTTGATAAGGCTCAAAATCCTTTAAAATAAACTTTCCCCGATACGCGCTGTCTCGCGAAGCGACGACAAAACGATTCCTTTTATTCCCGCTAAAATCGGAAACAAATCGCTCAATGGCAGAATTCAGTTCTCCGCGTTTTTCTTCAAGCGCTTCGTCAAACCCGTCAAACAGGACGATGCAGCCGCTCTGCGCCGGCGAAAGGAGAGTTTCCAAAAAAGCGTTTGAAATCTTGCTCAATTCATGGTGGTTGTTTTGCAGGCATTTACAGCCAAACTCTAAAAGAGACTTCGGGGTGATTTCCGTCTTATGTTCCACGCAATCTACCACATAATCTTTAAGGGAAATGGCGACGGGGACGAGCGCAGGCATGTCTGAACCGGAAACCGCATTAACGACCTTTCTCTGTTCAGGCGTTAGCGCTTCGGGCTGTTTAAGAGCCTTCAACATGGACAACCCAATCCATTTCATCGTCGTGCTTTTGCCGCGTCCCGCCGCGCCAAGAAGCGTTATGCAGTTTGACGAGAAAGCGTCCGCCAGGTCAAGGTCAGCGGGAGTTTCGAGAGGCGCTTCTTCGCCGTCGCGGAAATCATGAAGAGCAAAGACGGAAATAGGTTTGAGACGTAAAGGAATGTAAACGTCATCCAAGCGGGGCGCAAACCCCTTTACCCCGCCATAATCTACTTTGAGATAATCAGGAAAAACGGAGGCAATGTATTGTTCCCTCATCTCGTCAAATGTTTTAGGGCGCGGCTTGTCTTCCATCGACGCGGGGGGCGGATGAATAATCACCGTTCCCGAATTCGCGCCAATTTGAACGTTATTTCCATTCCCTCCAGCCCTTTGTTCAACCGAAGAGGTTGAAGGGTCGTTTGGGCGCGGCGGACGACTGCGAAACGCCTTCACCGTTTCAATCACAATCCAGCCGACTACAACCAAAACGCCCACATCATAAATCAAGTTAACGTATACGCCGCTATTTTCTTGCCTCAAGACAAGCCATATCAAAATGACCAAAAACGCGAAAGGGGCGGTAAGTTTTTTGGCAAGCGTTGGCAGAATTTTTCTAAACGACTCCATGATGCGCTCCTGTATAAAATGCTCAAGCCCCTTGTTTTAACCTGGCGGTTATTTTACCTTTTTATTCCCAAATTTCATTCTGTCTCATCCTTCCCTCTTCCACATACGAAAGACTCTGATGTCTGAAATACGTGTTATACAATTCGGCGTAATGACCGCCTTGCCGCAGCAATTCGTCGTGATTGCCCTGCTCGATGATGGCGCCTTTCTGCATGACGACGATTCTATCCGCCGCCTTGACGGTGGAGAGGCGATGAGCAATGAGGATGCTGGTGGTGTTTTTCAAAATCAAATTCAACGCCTGCTGGATTTGCCACTCGGTGAACGGGTCAATGCTGGCGGTGGCTTCGTCGAGGATGAAGATGGCGGGGTTTTGCGCCAGCACGCGCATGAGCGCCACCAGTTGACGTTGCCCCATCGAGAGGCGGTTGCCGCGTTCGCCCACGGGAGTCTGCAAGCCGTCAGGCAGGGTCTCCAGCCATTCGCCGTCGCCAATCTTCCGCGCCAGCTTCAACATTTCGGCTTCAGGCACGCCAGGCATGGCGTAGCGGATGTTATCCGCAACCGTCCCTGAGAAAAGGAACGGAACCTGCGAAACAATTCCCAGTTGGCGGCGGTATTGAATCAGGTCGAAGGTGCGGATATCGCGCCCGTCAATGAGCAATCGTCCGCCCTGGAATTCGTAAAAGCGGGCAATCAACTTCGCAATGGACGACTTCCCCGCGCCCGTATGCCCAACAAGGGCAAGCGTTTCTCCCGGCTGGACGCTCAAATTGAAGCCGCTCAAAATAGGTTCCTTGTCGCTGTAGTGAAAGTCCAAATCTTCAAAGCGCACCTCGCCCTTCAAGCGCGGCACATCCAGCCGTTCGAGTTGAATCACATTCGGGTCGGCGTCAATCAACGCGAAGACTCGCTCCGCCGCCGAAAGCCCGCCCTGAATCTGCGCCCAAAAGGAGGTCAGGTTGAGGACGGGGAAGAAGAACTGGTCGAGGCTCATGATGAAGAGATACCACGCGCCAACGCTGACCAGTCTCTGCTCGGCGCTCATCCCGCCGACGTAGATGAGGACGCCGACGAAAATCCCCGAAAGCGCGTTGAGCGTGGGAAAGACCAGCGAAAGCACAAACCCGCGCCGAATGTTGACCCTGTACGACTGCTGGTTCGACTCGTCGAACGAGAGGAAGACGCTCTCCTCCTGCCGAAAATTCTTCGCAATCGAAATGCCGCTGATGGTTTCCTTGATGGCGGCGTTGACATCGGACATGGCTTTCATCCCGCGTTTGGTCACCTGCCGAGCCAGCGCGCGGAATCCAGCCGCGACGGCGAAGATGACGGGCAGAAACGAAAGCAGCAACAGCGAGAGTTTCCAGTCGGTGCGGAAGAGGACCACGCCGAGAATCACGGCTTGGACGATTTGCGAAACCACGTCGGTGACGATGACGATGAGTTGACCGAACTCGTTGGTGTCGGACGTAATACGCGAGACGATTCTCCCCGACGAGAACTGGTCGTAGAATGAAAGGTCATGCTCCGCTGCGGCGCGGAAGGCGCGGGCGCGCAAGTCGAGGACCACATCGCCCACCGCGCGGACAATGAGACTGCGCCTCAGCCAATTCAACCCCCACAAGCCGACTCCCACCCCCATCAGAACCCCGCCCACCGCCGCAATGGCTGGCAGCGTCGGCTGTTCCCCAAGCATATCCACCATACGGCTGACCGCCACCGGCAGCGCCGCCCCGATGAAAGCAAGGATGAGCACAACAACGGAGGCGAGCGCCAGCCTGCGCGCCTGCGTTTTAAAGAATCCAAGAATCCGCCGCGTCAGTTCACGGTCGGAGTATTGGCGGTCGTATTTTTCGTCGTTGAGACCTGCAAAAAAGCCCATGAGCGTCCTTTGACTCGAATTAAGGCGAATTGTAAATCAAAAAAACCTCCAAAGTCTTCGAGACTTCGGAGGTTTTGCGTTACTTCAACTGCGCTTTGATTTTCTCTGCGGTCTCCTTATACCCCGCCAATTTCTCGCGCTCCCTGGCGACCAGCGCGGCGGGCGCTTTGTTGACAAAATCGCTGGCAAGGAGTTTCTCCAGCCGCTCAATTTGGGATTGGGCTTCCTTCAATTCCTTTTCGAGACGAGGCTTGTCGGCGGCGGGGTCCGCCATCCCCGCCAAAGGAAGGTAAATTTCCACCGAGCCAACCACAAGGGCAACCGCATCGGCGGGTTTTTCTTTCAGAGACGGGTGAACAACAACTTGAGACGGGTCAAGACCCGCAAGCGAGGCGATAGTCTGCGCCTGTTCTTTGAGCAGATTCGCCTTGTCGCCGGCGACGAATTGGGCGGCGAGTTTCCTGGATGGGGCGACAGATTTTTCCGCCCGCAGGTTGCGGATGGAACGCACGATTTCTTGAACGAGGGCGAAGTCGGCAATCTTGCCTTCCTCCCAGCCTTCGGGGTCGCGCGGTTCGGGGTAGCGGGCGGCAATCAGCATCTCGGACCAGTCTTGAGCAAGATTGGAGAGCGGAGATTGCAGGATTGCCGTCTTCAGATGTCCCCACACTTCCTCGGTCACAAAGGGCGTGAAGGGATGCAGCAAACGCAAAGCAATATCGAAGACTCGCGCCAGCGTTACGACTGTCTGTTCTCTAGTCTCCGTTCTTTTCATCTGCTCTTTGGCGACTTCCACGTACCAGTCCGCAAAGTCAGACCAGATGAACTCGTAGATTTCCTGCCCCGCCTGCCCATATTGGAAGTTTTGGAACTGCCGCTCGACGTTGCGGATGAGATTTTGGAGTTTCGCCCAAATCCAAGAGTCAGCCAAAGTCCAGAGCGCAGACGATTGACCGTTGACCGAGCCGCCATTCACGGCCTTCGGTCCTCCGTCCATCGTTTCAATCGCATTGATGACAAACCTTCCCGCATTCCAAATCTTGTTGGCGAAGTTGCGGTTGGCTTCCACTTTCTTGACGCTCATGCTGGTGTCGTTGCCGGGCGTAGACCCCACCAACAGCGTGAAACGCAGCGCGTCCGTACCGAGTTCGTCCATCACAATCAGCGGGTCAATCACGTTGCCCTTCGTCTTGGCCATTTTCTGTCCGTGCTCGTCGCGCACCAGACCATGCAAATACACGGTGTGGAACGGGGCTTCTCCAGTAAACTCCAAGCCCATCATAATCATCCGCGCCACCCAAAAGAACAGGATGTCGTAACCCGTTTCCATGTAGGAGGTTGGGTAGAAATATTTGAGGTCGGGCGTTTGGTCGGGCCAGCCCAAAGTGGAGAAGGGCCACAAGCCGGACGAGAACCAGGTGTCCAGCACGTCGTCATCCTGGCGGATATCCTTCGAGCCGCAGGCGGAACATTCGGTCGGGTCTTCGCGGGCGACGGTCATGTGACCTTCGGGACAATACCAAACCGGGATGCGGTGTCCCCACCATAACTGACGGCTGATGCACCAGTCCTTGATGTTCTCCAGCCAGTTGAAGTAAATCTTCTCGAAGCGTTCCGGCACGATTTTGATGCGCCCGTCGCGGACGGCTTCCAGCCCGGCTTTGGCGAGCGATTCGATTTTGACGAACCATTGTTCCGAAATCATCGGCTCGACAATCTCGCCGCCGCGCTGGGAACGGGGAATGGTGGTGAGGTACGGCTCGGTCTTGATGACCAGCCCTGCGGCTGCCATATCCGCCCAGAGGTTTTTGCGCGCCTCGAACCTGTCCTGACCTTGATACTTACCGCCGTTTTCGTTGACCTTCGCCTCGCGGTCGAGCATGGAGATAATCGGCAGGTTGTGACGCTGGGCGATGGCGTAGTCGTTCGGGTCGTGGCCGGGCGTAATCTTGAGCGCGCCTGTGCCAAATTCCACGCTGACATAGTCGTCGGCAATGACGGGAATCTCCCGTCCCAAAATCGGCACGACGGCTTTGCGTCCGATGAATTTCTTGTAACGCTCGTCGTCAGGATGCACCGCCACAGCGGTATCGCCCAAAATGGTTTCAGGGCGGATGGTGGCGACGGGAATATATTCGTCTGAACCGGCAATCATGTATTTGAAGTAATAAAGCGTCGCCTGTTCCTCGCTGTATTCCACTTCGAGGTCGGAGACGGCGGTTTTAAGCCCCGGCGACCAATTGATGAGGCGCGGTCCGCGATAGATGAGACCCTTTTCGTACAGGCGGACAAAGGCTTCGCGCACGGCGCGGCTCAAGCCTTCGTCAAGGGTGAAGCGTTCGCGCTCCCAATCGCAGGATGCGCCAAGGCGGCGGATTTGGTTGGCAATCATCCCGCCGTACTTGCGCTTCCACGCCCAGGTGCGTTCGATGAATTTCTCGCGTCCCAATTCCTCGCGGGTGATTTCTTCGGTCTTGAGCAGGTCGCGTTCCACCATTAATTGCGTGGCGATGCCCGCATGGTCCGAGCCGGGAATCCATAAGGTCGAGAAGCCCTTCATGCGGTGGTAGCGAATCATCAAATCTTCCATGCTGACGAACAAGGCGTGACCGAGATGCAGTTCGCCGGTCACGTTGGGCGGCGGGATGGCGATGACAAACGGCTTGACATTCGGGTCGAAGCCCGGCTTGTTCGGGTCATTGTGCGGCTTGAAATACCCGCCCTTCTCCCACTTCTCATAGATGCGGGGTTCGGTGGATTTGAAATCGTAGGCTTTGGGCAATTCCTGTTTGTTCATTCTGACTCCTCATGTCACGCCTGCGCTTTGCGAAGCGGTCTCATCGTTAAAACGAGAAGCCGCTTCGCAAAGGACGTTCCCGGCAACGACATCATTAAAAATAAAAACGCCTCATCCGTTATGAGGACGAAGCGTAAACTTCGCGGTACCACCTCACTTCAGCCTTGCGGCTGCGCTCGACAACCGACCATCATCGGTTTTTGCTGTAACGGGCAATCCCGTGACGGTCTACTCAGCGGACAGCCTTTCTTCGTCAAAAAATTCAGACGACTTCGGCGGTTTTTCCCTGCGAAGGCTCCCAGCCTAAGACCTTCTTTTCTGTCAGGGGAAGCGCCGCTTACTCCTTCTGAATAGCGGCGATTATATGCGGGAGGCGCGGGAGAGTCAAGCGTCTATTCCGCAATGGGTTTCCACAGCAGGACGGTCCACGTCTGGCTGGTTTGGGGCATATCCACTTTCAACTCGGCGACAACCGAATAATACTGAGGCAGGCGTTTAACATGGAAAAACGTCGCCTTTTCCTTGACCGTCATCACCAAATCGAAATCTTTTCTTTCGACGGAACGGTCGAGAAGCCTTGTATAACGAAAGCCGTCCAATTCCCAATCGGAATACGGAGGTCCTATTAAGTAGAAATCGGGATAAGGCTGCACGTTGTAATACACCAGCGATTGTCCGGCGTCCACGGGAATCAACCCAAGCTCCACAATTTCCGAGGCGACCAGGGGCGCATTCAGGATATTTCTGGAACTTCGCACGTAATCGTACAGTTCCGCCCATTCCCGCGAGTCGTTTTGTCGCAGCATCAGAGGATTCAACTCTTTCGATTCCCAGGCAAAAAGGTTGAACAGCGCCAGCAGAATCATCGCGGTTCGAAATTTATGTTCGAGGTTGAGGCGCTGAAAAAGCCAACAAAAAAAGAGCGGCGTCAGCAGTTGATAGGCGTAGTTCATGTACGTCCCCATGTGAGAGCCGAGAATCAACAGAAACGCCAGGAGAGAGCAAACAAAGGAAAAGAAAATGTAATTCATGGGGCGCGGCAGGAAGGGTCGCTTCCAATCGGACGCATTGAACCATTTCTCCGTTTTGCCCGGCGCGGAAGATTGGGCGACCGACCGCAAGTCGTCGGTCAGCGCAAAAACCGCCAAGAGCAGGGACGGATAGAAATAAAGAAAAAGTTGGTTCAATTGCCGCGCCAGATGCCCAAAAGACCGATAGGCGTTAGAGATATTCC
>JAIWOB010000005.1 GCA_020217065.1 Chloroflexota bacterium
CCGCCACCGTATTGATAAAATACAAAGGAAAGGCGGCGCGCGCCGCAAAAAGCGAAGGCAGAATGGCAAGCAAAAATCCCCCGCCGTAAAAAACGGCTTTCTTCTTTGAAACGAACAGGAATAAATAAGCCGTTACAACGCCAAACGCAAGGACAAAATACGGTTTGGTATAGAAGGCAAGCAGGGAAAGCGCCGCGCTTGCCGCCAGTCCAGGGCGGTCAAAAGAACGAAGAGCGGGCAGGAGAATCGCCGCCAGGAATAGATACGTCCCCATGGCGGAAGGGAACGCCCCAATGCCTCCGTGCGCCGCGAGGCTGACCGCGACAAAGGCGGCGCAAGCCAGCGCAGATGAGACCTCCTTTTGTTCCCTGTAGACGGCGGCGGCGCACACAAAAGCCGACAGCAAGACAAAAGCGAAAGTAACGGCGCGGTGCAGCGAGAGCGTGTTGCCAAACAATGCCGCAAAAGGAAGAACCGCCAGATTGTACCCGACGCCATAGTTGGTCATCGCCAGCGGCTGATTCTCGAAGACAAAGGGATTTTCGCCGTTGAGGAGAATCCGCGTCAGGACCAGCGCAGTTCCTTCTCGAAACTCAATTTGATACGGCATGAAAATTGTGACAAGCGAAAAATAAACCGTCCAGGCAATCGAAACCGCCGCGCCGGAAAAGAGCAATATCCGCGCAGCCCGTCTTCCAACAAAAAGTTCGATACTCATAAGAGACGCCTTTTATCTCCAAGCCGACGCAAAAAAGCCAATCAGGGGGCGAAGAATGCGAACCAAAGGGATGACTACCCGATACCAGCCCGGCGCAACCAGTTGACTCCGCCCGCGCTTTATCGCGTTCACAATCAGCCTGGCTGCCGCTGCGGCGGGCAAATCGAGCCGGCGATACCAGCGCGGCTGCCCGGCGCGCGGGCGCGTAATGGATTGAACAAAGTCTGTGCCGCGCAGGGGACCCAAAATGACGAGCAAGGTCTTCGCGCCTTCGCTCTGAATGGAACGGGTGAACGAATGAAGAGCGGATTTACTCGCGCCGTACAAACTCATCGAAGGCAGGTTCATTTCTCCCGCCACGGACCCAATGTTGACGACCAGTTCAAGGGGAGAAAGCCCGGCGGTCAATTCCAGCGGCGCAAGAGCGTTGACCTGCATCAGCCGCTCCACCTCGTCCACTGTGAGTTGACGTAATGACGAATGGCTGCCAATTCCCGCGCAGTTAACGAGAATATCCACGCGAACGCTTTGTAATTTGACAATTAACTCTCTCCTTTGGGAAAGGTCGCTCAAGTCGCAAAGATAGGCTTGGGCGTTCGACTGCGGCGCGGGTTCGCGGTCAACAAGAATCAGCGCGCAACCTTCTTTTTCAAACAGCGCCGCAAGTTCGCGTCCAAGCCCGCGCGCCGCCCCAGTGATGAGGATGCGTTTGCCCTGCAAGTCCATTTTCCCTATTCCGCGCTCGCTCTTACCGAATCCCGAATCGATTCTTCCAGCGTAAACGCCGGCTCCCAGCCCATTTCGGCTTTGATTTTCTCATGCGAACAAGGCTTGTCAATATTCATCTGCGAGGGACGGCGCAAACCGGGGTTGAGGTTTAATGCGTCGAGCAGGGCGACCGCCCCGTCGGCAAGTTTCAAACCCGCTGGAGAAAGCGGCAGAACGCGGATGTTTTTCTGGAGAGCCGCCGCCGCAATACGGGCGAACTCAACCATGCGGATATTGTGCGCCGAGACGATATAACGCTCTCCGCTGCGCCCACGGGCGAGGGAAAGAATCACGGCGCGGGCGACGTCGCGCACATCCACAAAAGCGTTGACGTAATCCATCATGGGCAGGACGGGGAATTTGCGAATCGCTCGGATGGCGGCTGTCGCCCGCTCTGAGCCGGGTCCCAGGATGACGCTGGGATTGAGTATGACGACGCGCATGTCGTCCTTCATTTCGCCCAGTTCGATTTCGCTCAGGCGCTTGGAGTAGCCGTAAACGTCAAATTTCTTTTTCAGTTCGAGGTCGGGGAAAAAAGTCTCGTCGGTGATTTGCGGCGGACGAAAGTCCAACGCCGAGATGGAACTGATAAAAACAAAGTTCCTGCATCCCGCCGCGCGCGCCGCTTGCGCCAGATTGCGCGTGCCAATCACATTGGCGTCGAAAACCTTTTGCGCGTCCGCTTTCGCAAAGGACACCATCGCCGCGTTATGAATAACCGTATCCACGCCCGCAAGGTGTTCGGCGAAAGATTCAGGCTGGGTCAACTCGCCGCGCGTCCATTGAACGCGCTCCAACGCCTGCAAATTGAGAAAAGTCTTGCGCGGGGTGCGGGTTAATACCCGCAGTTGTCCCTGCGGGTCGTGGGCATGGAGCGCCTGCACGATGTGCTGTCCGAGGAAGCCGAAGCCTCCGGTGATGAAATATCGGGTCATGGGCTGGAGGGGGTTGAATCTGGCGGCGGCGCGTCATCCGGTAATGGAGTTGGAATTTCCTCCGCCGGGGAAACGTTTTCGATGGGAGTTTCCTCGACTTCAAGCGCCGGTTCTGGAAGGGGAGTTCCATCCTCAATAAGCGGTTCCATCGTCTCCGTTTCTTCGGCGGCGGGAATTTGGGAAGGCAGGTTGAGAGGCGTGGGAATGGCAATCGCCGAAACCAGAAAGACGCCGCGGGCAAGCAAGAAATCGCCGTCGGCGGCGTAAACTTCGAGGTCAATCGTCTCGCCCAACGGCGCGCGGGCACCGGTGCAGCGGACCAGGGCGGCGTCGGCTTCGTCCGCTTCGCAGGAATAAACGCTGACCGTGTCTCTGCTTTTCGCCTTGACGTAAAAAAGGGGATATTGTTCGCTGGGCAGGCGGAAATGAATCACCATGCGGTTCAGGCTGTTAACGCTGAAATACAAAACGCACAAATTGTCGTCGTCTTCGGCGCACAGCGAGGCTTCAACCGCCGCAGCGGACTCTTTCTCTGAAAACGCCCGAAGCAGGGTTCGCGCAGCCAAAGCGAAAACGACAAACCAGAAAAAAACGAGAGCCAAGCCAAGAGCGCCTACGGCAATCCAAAGCCTTTTCTTCTTCATTCGCTCGCTCCAAAAGAGAAACGCATACGCCGATGATACATCAAGATTCGGCGATTCAGCGAGGCGGGGATTAAACCCGCATAAGAGACGCGGCGCTTTGCTTGACTGCGTTTTGACGGGGATGGTAATATGATTGCATGTATCTCAAAGGAAGCAAATGGAGCATGAACCGTCGGCGGCAGCGCCCCAACTGGTTTCGCATCATTTTGTTATCGCTGCTGATTTTGGCGGGCGCGTATATAAACCGCTTCATCCTGCCCAATCAGCCGCAGATTGGCGTCCCCACCCCCACAGCCACGCGCTCCCCCGAATCCTTCGTCACCGAAGCGGAGGAATATTTCGCGCAAGGCAAACTCCTGCCGGCTATCGAAGCCTACAAACAGGCGATTGCCTCCGCGCCCGAAAACCCCTCCGTCTATGTGGCGCTGGCTCGCGTTCAAGTCTTCGCCGGGCAGTATAAAGACGCGCAAACCAGCGCCGAATCAGCCATCCTGCTCAACAAAAACAACGCCAACGCCCACGCTGTGCGCGCCTGGGCGCTCGATTTTCAAGGTAAGACCCTCGAAGCCGAAGCCAGTATCAAACAAGCGCTGGAATTGGACCCTAACAACGCCCTTGCCCACGCCTATTACGCCGAAATCCTTGTGGACGCTTTTTACAGCGGCTCTGGCATCGTCGGCGCAATCGAAAAAGCCATCGAAGAGTCAAAGGTGGCGCAAGCGCTTGCCCCGGAAGCGTTGGAAACCCGCCGCGCGCGCGGCTATGTCCTTGAAGCCACCGGCAACTACGAGGAAGCCATTCGAGAATACGAAGCCGCCATCGCCGTCAACGCCAACATCGCCGACCTGCATCTCGCTCTCGGACGCAACTACCGCACCCTGGGCATCTATGACAAAGCGGTCGAAGCCTTCACCCGCGCCAACGCCCTCAACCCTCAGGACCCCACGCCCGACCTGTTCATCTCCCGCACCTACGCCACCATCGGCGAGTACGCAAAAGCCATGCAATACGCCGAATCGGCTGTCACCGACAATCCCTCCAGCGCCAGCCTGCGCGGCAATCTCGGCGTCATGTACTACCGCAACGCTTATTGGAACGAAGCCGTCTCTGAACTGGGTTACGTGGTCAACGGCGGCGTCACAGAAGACGGCGTGAAAATCGAACCCCTCAACCTTGCGCCCAACGACTCGCGCACGGCGGAATACTACTTCACCTACGGTCTCGCCCTTTCCCGCTTAAACCAATGCGGCAAGGCGCTGGAAGTCGCGCGCTCCATCCTGGAACGCATCCCCGCCGACGAACTCGCCGTGGAAAACGCCAACGCCATCATCGTCCGCTGCCAACAGAATCTCCAAACCCAGCCCGCAACCGTAGCGCCAACCGCCAGCACAGGAACTCCTTCCGCGCCATGAACGTAAAACCAAGACGAGACCTGTTTCGGCGGCGGGACGAACCTCGCCTCTACCGCATGTTCTTTTGGGTCATCCTGATACTGGGGGGGGTATGGCTCATCCGCGCCGTCAACAGCGGCGACATCAAACCGCTCTTCGAACCCACCCCCACCCCCACGCGCTTCGCCGAATCTTATGCAATGGAAGGCGACGCTCATTTTACGGCGGGGAAACTCGACGACGCCATTATCGCCTACCGCGAAGCCGCCAAAGTGGACCCCGACAACGCGCGCTTGCTGGCGCAGCTTGCCCGCATTCAAATCTACTCTTCCGCCATGCTCGTCAAAGACGACACCATCAAGGCGCGGCTGGAGGAGGGTTTGGCGTCCGCAGAACAGGCGGTCGCCCTTGCGCCTGACGATAGTTTCGTTCACGCCATTCACGCCTTCGCGCTGGACTGGAACGCCAATCCCACCCTCGTGGATGCGCGCGAGACTCAGCGTCTGCTGACCAAAGCCGAGCAGGAAGCCGTGCGCGCCCTGCAGTTAGACAACGCCAACACCCTGGCGCTGGCTTTCTACGCCGAAATCTTGGTAGACCAGCAAAAGTGGACTCAAGCGGAACAATACATTCAGCAGGCGCTTGAACGCGACTCCTCCCTGATGGACGTGCATCGCGTCCACGCCTATGTGTTGGAGTCGCTGGGCGAATACACCCTCGCCATCGAAGCCTATGACCGCGCCATCGCCCTCGCGCCCAACCTGACCTTCCTCTACCTGCGGGCTGGAGCCAACTATCGCCGCCTCGCCTTTGACAGCCCAAACGAGACGGTGCAGACCGAACTCTACGAAAAATCCCTCGAATATTTCGCGCAGACCGCCCGCATCAACGAGCAGTTAGGCGTGCAAGACCCCGTCCCCTATCTATCCATCGCCCGCACTTATTCGCAGATGGGACAGTTTTTCATCGCCATTCGCAACGTGCAAAAGACCATCGAATTTCAGCCAGACAACCCCGTTTTTTACGGCGAACTCGGCGTGCTGTATCACAAGAACCGCAATTACGAAACGGGAATTTTGGCGCTGGAATGCGCCGTGCGCGGATGTTCCGCCGAAAAGTCCTGCCCAGCGCGGGGCGACTGCGGACCAGGCGACACCCCCGCCGAAGTAAAAGGGCTGCCGCTTTCCGCCAGCACGCTTTATTACTACGATATTTACGCCTCTGAACTTGCCGCGCTCAGCACGCCCAGCAAAAATTACTGTCCCGAAGCGCTGGAAATTGCGGCGTTAATTGAAGCCTCCGAATTCATCAGCGACCCGAACATCGCCGCCGACATGGCGGTTGTGCGGACGATTTGCTCCTTCTCGCTGGAAGAAGAACCTTCCGCCGCCCCGCCCGAAGCCACGCCAAGCGCCTCCCCTTAAAGCCGCGCGCGGGGGAAAACCATATCAGAGTTTCGTAAGAATTTTTACAACCTCCTTGACTTTGCCCTTCCAACTGATTAAGATTGGCGTTAGCGCTCTCGAGAGGAGAGCGCTAACGCTCTGAAATCATTAAAAACCCTATCACGAGGAGAAAAACAATGGCAAAAATCTCATTCAAACCTTTGGGCGCGCGCGTGCTGATTGAGCCCATCGAGCAGGAAGAAGTCACCGCAGGCGGCATCGTCCTGCCCGAAACCGCCAAGGAAAAACCGCAGCAGGGCAAAATCCTGGCGGCCGGTCCCGGCGACCGCAACGAAGACGGAGAGCGTATCCCGATGGACGTTAAAGTAGGCGACGTTGTGCTTTTTGCCAAATACTCCGGCACTGAAATTAAGATGGAAGGCAAGAAGTACCTCATCATGCGCGAGAGCGACATTCTCGGCATCGTTGGATAATCACCGTATCATAAAAAAGAGGAAACGAAACTATGGCAGCAAAACAACTTATCTTTTCAGAAGAAGCCCGCAATAAACTAAAGCGGGGGATGAACGTGGTTGCAAACGCGGTTTCCGCGACCCTGGGACCCAAGGGACGCAACGTGGCGGTGGACCGCAAGTTTGGCTCCCCCACCATCACCCACGACGGCGTATCCGTCGCCAAGGAAATCGAGCTGGAAGACCCGTTTGAGAACATGGGCGCTCAACTGCTCAAGGAAGCCGCCCAAAAGACCAACGACATCGCCGGCGACGGCACCACCACCTCCACGGTTCTGGCGCACGCCATCGTCAACGAAGGTCTGCGCGCCCTCGAAGCCGGTTACAACCCCATGCTGTTGAAACGCGGCATCGAACTCGCCGCCGAAACCATCGTCGCCGAGCTGAAGAAGAATTCCGTCAAAATTGACACCAAAGAAGAGATTGCCTCTGTCGCCACGAATTCCGCCGCCGATGAGGAAATCGGCAAGTTGATTGCGGACGTGATGGACAAGGTCGGCAAAGACGGCGTCATCACCGTTGAAGAGTCCAAATCCATGCAGTTCGAGCAGGAATTCGTCGAAGGCATGCAGTTTGACCGCGGCTATATTTCTCCTTACTTCATCACCAACGCCGAGCAGATGCAGGCGCAAATCAGCGAACCCTACGTTCTGATTTACGATAAAAAGATTTCCGCCGCGCAAGACATCGTCCCCCTGCTTGAAAAACTCGTCCAGGTTGGCAAGCGCGACCTGGTCATCATCGCCGAGGACGTGGACGGCGAAGCCCTCGCCACCCTCGTGCTGAACAAACTGCGCGGCATGTTGAACGTGCTGGCTGTCAAAGCCCCCGGCTTCGGCGACCGCCGCAAAGCCATGCTCCAAGACATCGCCATCCTCACCGGCGGGCAGGTCATCTCCGAAGAGACTGGGCGCAAGCTTGAAACCGCCACCCTTCAGGATTTGGGTCGCGCCGAGAAAGTCGTCTCCGACAAGGAAAACACCACCATTGTCGGCGGCAAAGGCAAGAAGGGCGACATTGAAGGACGCATCAAGGAAATTCGCATTGAGATTGAAAAATCCACCAGCGATTACGACAAGGAGAAATTGCAGGAACGCCTTGCCAAGTTGAGCGGAGGCGTCGCCATCATCCGCGTTGGCGCAGCCACCGAAACCGAAATGAAGGAAAAGAAGCATCGCGTGGAAGACGCCCTCTCCGCCGCGCGCGCCGCGGTTGAAGAAGGCATCGTGCCTGGCGGCGAAATTTCCCTCATCAACGCCGCCGGCAAACTCGATAAGCTTGCCAAGCAACACGCCGACGACGAAAACGAAGAAATTAAAGTCGGCATCAACATCGTCAAGAAGGCGCTGGAAGCCCCCATTCGCAAACTGGCTGCCAACGCCGGGCAAGACGGCTCGGTCATCATTGACACCGTCCGCCGCACCGCCGCCGAAAAGAAGAACGTCAACATTGGCTACAACGTTCTCACCGGCGAATATGTGGACATGATTAAAGCCGGCGTGATTGACCCGGTCAAGGTTGTGCGCGGCGCGCTCGAAAACGCCGCCTCCATCGCCGCGATGATTCTCACCACCGATGTGCTTATCACCGACCTGCCCGAAAAAGAAAAACCGGCTCCCGCCATGCCCCCCGGCGGCATGGATTACTAAATCGCCCGATTTGGTAGGTCGCGTTTGAAACGCGACCTACTTTTTTACTCGTTTTTCGTTGGTATAATTTCGACGATGTTTTTCAAATTCCAGCCGTTCAACGCGTTTCTCGCAGCCTCGCTGGCGGCAGGGTTAACCGCTTGCGCGTCGTTGTTTGCGCCGCCCGCCACCCCCACCCCATCCGCCCCCACCTTCACCCCGCCGCCCCCCACCGCCACGCCGCCTCCTTCTGTGGCTGTGGTCAATGGGGAATACATCACCCTCGCTGAATTTCAAGCGGAACTGGCGCGCTACAAACTGGCGCAAACATCCATCGGCGCCGCCGTCTCAGAAGAGGAAGCGGCAAACATCGTCTTGGAAGACCTGATTGCCCAAACCCTCCTGTCGCAAGCCGCAAGAGACGCAAATTTCACGTTATCGGAAGCGGACCTGAACGCAAGGCTGGCTTCGCTGACGGAAGCGGTTGGCGGAGCGGACGCCTTATCCCAATGGCAGACGGCGCACGGCTACGACGAGGCTTCCTTTCGCGCCGCCCTGAAGCGTTCCGTCGAAGCCGCATGGATGCGTGACAAAATCATTGCGGATGTGCCAGCCAGCGCCGAACAAATCCACCTGCGTCAGATTTTGACCTATAATGAGGAAGACGCCCGCGCCGCTCTCGAACAACTAAACGGCGGCGCAGACTTCGACCAACTCGCGGCTCTCTACGACCCCGTGACTTTCGGCGAATTGGGCTGGGTTCCGCGCGGCTACCTGCTCGATTCGAAAGCCGACGAAGCGGCGTTCGCCCTGCAAGCCGGCGAATACAGCGGCATCGTCGCCACCGAAGCCGGTTTTCATATCTTCAAAGCCGTCGAACGCGGCGAACATCCTCTTTCCCCAGACGCCCTGCTGACCATGCAGGAACTTGCGCTGCGAAATTGGGTGACGGAGCGCCGCCAACGCAGCGAAATTACCCTGAATCCGTAAGGCGTCGCGCCTTTTTAAAAACTTCCGCTTGGAGCGATACGATGAGCAGAGACAATTACAACTACACGGCGGCGTCCGCTTCAAACAAAAAGAACGCCGGGCTTGAAGTTTGGGACGTTTTGAGCATTCTGACGCTTCTGCTCGCTCTTTGCGTCGGTTTATATTACGTCCTGATTTTCGTCTCCCCTCAATCCTCGCTGAACCCTTTCCCGCCCAGCGACGAAAATCCCTATGCAACCCTGACTCCGACGGTCACGCCCATCAAACTACCGCCAACCTGGACAGTGACGCCCTCGCCGTCGGTCACCGACACCCCCACGCTCGTCCCGACGCATACCCTTGCGCCCTCCGCGACGCCGTTTTCTCTGGTCACGCCCTCCATCACCCCCAGCCCCACAGCGACTCCCAAGGCGGCTTTCTCTGCGGCGGTCAGTTATATCGCCAGCGCCATCATCCACCCGGAGAACGAATGCAACTGGCAGGGAATTGGCGGCACGGTAGTGGACGCAAACAACGCCGACATCCTCCGAATGACCATCCGCCTTTCGGGAACTTATAACGGCAAATCCAAAACCGAGTTGACGGTCAGCAGCATCGCCCCCGCCTACGGAAAATCGGGCTTCGAGTTTTTTCTGGGAACGACGCCGATTCCCTCCAAAGGCGAACTCTACCTTCAACTGCTCGACCAGGCAGGCGTGCCGCTTTCGGACAATATTTACATAGACACCTTTAACGACTGCTCGAAAAACCTGGCTTTGGTGCGCTTCAAAAAGAACCCCTAACGCCTCCCTCTCCGTGAAGCGTTTTTGCGGCGACTGAACGGATACCCTGTTGACTTGTCCGTTATAATTGAAAGGGAAGCAGCTCAACGGACGGAATGAGGCAAAATGGCAGAAAAAATTCTGATAATAGACGACGATGTGGACACGCTGCGGCTGGTCGGTCTCATGCTGCAAAGGCAAGGATACGAGATTAGCGCCGCATCCAACGGTTCGCAAGGGCTGGCAA
>JAIWOB010000006.1 GCA_020217065.1 Chloroflexota bacterium
AAGCGCTGGAAGAACGTCCCGACCTCATCCTGCTGGACGTCATGATGCCCGATATGGACGGGTACGAAGTGGCGCGCCGCCTGCGAAAAAATCCCGCTACAGAATCCATCCCAATTTTAATGTTCACCGCCAAGACGCAGTTGGACGACAAGGTGACAGGCTTCGAAGTCGGCGCCGACGATTACCTGACCAAGCCCACTCACCCCACCGAACTGCAAGCGCATGTGAAGGCGCTGCTGGCTCGCGCGCCGCAAAAGAGTAAAGAAACGCCCCCTGCCGCCGCCCCGCAGGAAAAACAGGGGTATATCGTCGGCGTGATTTCCGCCCGCGGCGGGCTGGGCGTCACTTCCGTTTCAATGAACCTGGCGGCGGCAATCTATTCGCGCATTCAGGACGATGTGGTCTTCGCCGAGCTTCTTCTCGGACAGGGAACGGTTGGATTGGATTTCGGCTACCACAATCCAAAAGGATTGACGGAATTGTTGCAGGGAACTCCCGTTGAAATCACGCGCGAAAAATTAGAAGCGTCCCTTTCCCCGCACAGCTCCGGCGTAAAATTATTGCTCGCCTCCAGCACCCCGCGCGACATGACCTTGATTTCACAAGACAAAAATTACGAAACGCTGATACGGCGTCTCGCGGGCATCGCGCGCTTTGTCGTCTTGGATATGGGCAGCGGGCTGCCCGCCTTCGCACAAAAAATCCTGCCGATGTGCAACGAATGCCTGGTCGTCATGGAAGGCGTATCCAGCGCCATTCAACATACGCGCTATCTCATCGAGGACATTGTCGCCTTGAAGGTGGACCCGCGCAACATTCGCGTCGTTTTGAACAACCGCGTTCGGAGCGAGTCGCAAATGCCAATGTCGCAGGCGCAGGAAAAACTCGGACATTCCATCGCCGCCACCCTGACTCCCGCGCCGGAAGCGTTCCTGCAGGCGGCCCGCCTCCAGACGCCGGCGGTCATCAGCCAGCCGACCAACATTACCTCCCAACAGTTTTTCAAACTTGCCGATTCGATTATCGAGCGCGAAAAATCGCAATGAACTCCTTTCCCGCCCGGACGCAGTCAGCCATCGAATTCGCCGCGGACTTGCTCCGCCAGTCGAAACACGCTGTTCTGCTGACGGGGGCGGGGCTTTCCACGCCCTCCGGCATCCCCGATTTTCGCTCCACCGGCACGGGACTTTGGGCGAAGGACGAACCGCTGGAAGTGGCGTCGTTGACCACATTTCGCACAGCGCCGCAAGTTTTTTTTAACTGGTTTCGTCCGCTTGCCAGCCAAATTTATAACGCTCAGCCCAACGCCGCTCACTTCGCTTTGGCAAGGCTGGAGCGCTGCGGGCGGATTCAATCCGTCATCACCCAAAATGTGGACGCGCTGCATCAAAAAGCGGGGGCGCAAAATGTGATTGAACTGCACGGAACAATGCAAACTTTAACCTGTTCCCAGTGTTATCACCGTGAAGACGCCTCGCTTCACCTCGGCGCTTTCGTTGAAGAAGGAAGAATTCCCCGCTGTACCCGCTGCGGGCAGGTTCTAAAGCCCGACGTTATTTTGTTTGGAGAGCAATTGCCTCAGGCGGCGTGGTTCAAGGCGCAGCGCGAGGCGCGGCGCTGCGACCTGATGCTGGTCGTCGGCTCTTCGCTCGAGGTTTTGCCGGCGGCGGGCTTACCCATGCAAGCGCTAGACCGGGGGGCGCATCTTATTATCGTCAACAACGCGCCCACCTACATCAACATCCGCGCGGACGCCGTGCTGACCGAAGACGCGGCGGCAATCATTCCGGCAATCGCCGAGAAGGTATTCAATGGCTGAAGTAAAGACTCAAAAACTCGACGGCTACCGCCGCTTAATTGACATCGCGCGCGACCTTGCCTCCACCCTCGACCTGGACATCCTGCTCTCGCGCATTGTCCATGCCGCGGCGGAAATCAGCGGCGCCGAAGCCGCTTCCATCCTGCTCTATGACGATACGTCGCGCCAGTTGTATTTTCAGGTGGCGACGAACATGGACGAATCCACGCGGCGCGGAATTGTCGTCCCGCTGGAAGGCAGCATCGCCGGCTGGATTGTCAGCAACCGCAAGACGGTGCGAATCACCAACGCGCACAACGACCCGCGCTTCTTTTCCAGCGTGGAACAAACCACCGGCTTTTCCACCAAGTCCATTCTCGGCATTCCGCTGGTGACCAAAAACAAGATTGTGGGCGTGTTGGAAGCGCTCAACAAACCGCGCGGAAATTTCACCGACACCGACGAATCGATGCTGCTGGTGCTGGGCGCGCAGGCGGCGGTCGCCATCGAAAACGCCCGCTTGTTTCAACAATCGGACCTCATCTCCGAATTCGTTCACGAGCTGCGCACGCCGCTCTCCTCCCTCAGCACAGCCACTTACCTGCTTATGCGTCCCGAAATCTCGCAAGAGCAGCGCGACCAGATTGTCAATAACATACACAGCGAAACCATGCGCCTCAATTCGCTGGCGTCTTCCTTCCTCGACCTGGCGCGCCTTGAGTCGGGAAGGGTGCAATTCCGCAAAACCCGCTTCAGCGTCGCCGACCTGCTCTACGAATGCAAAGACGCCATCGCGTCGAAAGCCTTGGAAGGCAACATTCAAATCCGCGTCGAGCCGCCCGAAGGGATGCCCCTGCTCGACGCCGACCGCGACAAAATTAAGCAAGTGCTGCTCAATCTGCTCAGCAACGCCGTGAAATACAACCGTCCAAACGGAACGGTGATGATGCGCGCAGAATTAACCGAAAAGGAGATGGTTCTTATCGTGCAGGATACGGGGTTGGGAATCCCCGATGAAGCCCTGCCTCACCTCTTCGAGAAATTCTTCCGCGTGCGGGAACATGAAGGACGGGCGTCCGGCACTGGGCTGGGGCTTTCCATCTGCAAACAAATCGTAAACGGTCACGGCGGACGGATTGAAGTCAAAAGCAAAATCGGGGTCGGAACCGTTTTCTCCATTTTCCTGCCTTACGCAAACAAGACCTCGCCGCGCGCCGAAAACGGCAGGAAAGGCGCGAAACAATAATTTGACTTTTTCGCTTGAAAATTGTAAACTTGACGAAATTGTTTTCATGAAATCGTTTTTTGGAGGCAGAAGAAATGGCGCAATTTCAATTTGTCATGCGCTCGGGACCCACGCCCGGCGTAACCTTTCCTCTGGAGGGGGACCAGCTCGTCATCGGACGAGACGCCTCGAACAGCATCGCAATCAACGACCCAGAAATCTCGCGCAAACATTCCCGGTTATCCTTTCAGGGCGGCAAGTATGTGATTGAAGACCTCGGCTCCACCAACGGAACTTTCGTCAACGGACAGCGCCTCGCGGGACCTGTGGTGTTGAAACCCGGCGACGTGGTGTCTCTGGGCGAACAGATTGTATTGATGTACGACGCCATCGCCTATGACCCTGGCGCCACCATCGCCTCGCCGCGCGCGGCGCGGATGGCAGCCGCGCCCGCGTTACAGCAGCCTGTCGTTCAGCCCGTTGCGCAGCCGCTCCAACAGCCCGCCACCCCGCCCTATTCAGCGCCCGCCAAGAAGACCAATCTGCTGCCCTTCTTCATCGGCGGAGGGGCGCTGCTCTTTATTTGTCTTTGCATCGCCTTTTTCGTTTGGGTGGACGCCACTTACCGCTGGTGCGTCTTTTTCCCATTCATCGCCGGCTGCGGTTAATCGTTTTCAAAAAAACCCGCGAGACCAAATCGCGGGTTTTTTTGTTTTAATTTGCGCCGCCGTCGCCGATAAGGGGAATATGATGTAAAATTTATACCGCTCGAGGCGTTTCCCATTCAATCCTTCCCCGCAAAAAGATAAAGAATGAGCCAGCCCTCCCCTTCTCCTTCTCCCGCATGGGGAACAAACGCCAAACTTGTCGTCGCGCTGACCATCGTCGTTATTGTGGGCGCGCTGCTGGTCAAGTTTCAGTTTGTGATTACCCCCCTCGTCATCGCGTTTATGATGGCGTATCTTTTACATCCCGTCGCCAGTTTCCTTCAACAAAAGGCTCATTTTTCATGGGGCGCGGCGGTGGGGCTTATCTATTTCGTCATCCTCCTTCTACTTCTAGGGCTGCTGACCGCCGGCGGCGTGGGGCTGGTGCAGCAAATTCAAAGCCTGCTTGCCGTCCTGCAAAAAGCGCTCGTTACCCTGCCCCAATTTCTCGAAACGGTTTCCAAGAAGGTATACGAATTTGGACCTTTTGTCCTCGATTTTCGCGCCCTAGACTTGAACGCGTTGAGCAGTCAAATTCTAGGCATGGTGCAGCCCCTCTTAAGCCAGACCGGCTCCCTGCTCAGCGCGCTGGCGGGAAGCGCGGCAAACTTTGTGGGGCTGACTTTCTTTGTTATTCTCGTATCGTATTTTATGCTTGCCGAAAGCCGAGGTTTTCGCAAACAAATCGTGCCGCTCCACTTTCCCGCTTATACTCAAGACTTCGAACGGCTGGCGCAGCGGCTGGGACGCATTTGGAACGCGTTTTTGCGCGGACAAATCATTATCTTCCTGATTGCCGTTGCGACGTATTCCGCGGTTTTCAGCCTGCTGGGTTTAAGCTACGCCATTGGGTTGGCTTTTATCGCGGGACTGGCGCGGTTTGTTCCTTATGTCGGTCAGGGAGTCACTTGGGCGATTCTCGTCCTCGTTTCCTATTTTCAGCCGTTCAAACTGTTTGGGCTTTCGCCTCTACACTATACGCTGGCGGTGATGCTGGTCGTCTTTATCATTGACCAAATTTTCGACAATATCCTTTCTCCGCGCATTCTTTCGGATGCGCTTAAAGTACACCCGGCTGCGGTGCTGGTGTCGGCAATCATCGCCGCCAATCTCTTCGGACTGCTGGGTGTGTTTGCGGCTGCGCCGCTCCTCGCCACCGCCTCTCTTCTTTGGAACTACGTCATGCGAAAGCTGCTGGACCTCGACCCCTGGAGCGCAGAAGAAACCAGCGACCCGCCGCCTTCCCCGCCGCCTGACGGCGGAGCGTTTGCTTTTTTGCGCCGCTTTTTTCGCTGGCTCGACTCAAAACGAAAAGGATGGCGCGCCCAGCCTCAAAAAGGAGAACCCCATGAGCAATAATGATTACGAACCGTTCACGGAGACCCTCGCGGAGACCGAGAACTTTCTCGCCTGGAAGGCGGAAGAACCCGACGGCGAAACCACCTACCATCTTCAACTAGACCGCGCCACCATTCATTTTTTTCAAGAAGAATGGGACGAGTTTATGGATTTTCTCGAGAATCTCGATGAAACAGCCCCCGACGAAAACGGCTTATACGCGCTGGAATTCGGCAACGTGGACGTTTGGCTCGACAAAGCGGATTGGGACGAATTCGGCAAGTTGGCGGAAGAACTCAGACGCTAGGGCGCGTTATCCCTTCGAAAAATGAAAACTTTCTTGCGGCTTTTTCTCTCCGCGCTGGCGGCTTTGTTCGTTTCGCTTCTTTTCAGCCTTCTCTTTCTTCGACTAGCGGAACGCTCCGCCGCCGACCAGGTTTTGCTGGCGGTCATTCCAGGCGCCGCGCTGACATATTTGTTCTTTTCGCTTTCAAAAGAACTCGAACGAAGCGGAATTCCCACCCTGCGGCTCAAACCGATTTCCCTTCCGCCGCCGCAAGAATACGCTGCGGCGCTGATTCTTTCCCTTCTCTTTTTCGCGGTCTACGTTCACTTTGGGCTTCAATTCAACTTCGGCGCCGACACCACAGACAACTTCCTCGACGCCGACAATACTCCCTGGGCGCTGCGAATTGCCGACCCCGAAGGGCATCGGCTTGAAATGCGCGGACCGCATCCCTTCGCCTATTTCATCCTGCGCCCGCCCGGCAGGGCTCTTGCCCTCCTTGTTTCGGATTCGACGCTGGCGGCTATTTTGCTCAACGCTTTTGCCGGCGCGCTATGCGTATTTCTGGCATGGGCTTTCATAAAGCGTCAATCGAATAACGGCGTCTACGCCCTCTTGATTGCCTCCCTGCTGGGGACAAGCGCCTCTCATTTCTTTTTCAGCGCCGTCGTAGAAACCTATATTTTCTCCGCCGCCGCGTTGATTGGATTCGCGCTGGTCGTCCAAAAGAATCCGGACTCTCTCCGCGCCCCGCTGGCGGCAAGCCTGCTCACCTTTGGCGTGACCCTCACCAATTTCGCCCAGAATTTCATCGTATTTTCCGCCGCCCAATTTTCAAACGCCCAAGCCGGGAAAGCCGCCTTGCTCCGCATCGTCCGTTTTACGGCGCTGACTCTCTCCTTGGGCGTCGTCATCAGCGCGGTTCACGCCGCCTGGTATCCGTCAAGCGCGTTGTTCTTTCAGATATCCGACGCCGGCGCAGAAGGGGAATTTTCCATTTCGATTTTTAACGAGCCGCAGTGGCGCGCCGCCGGAAGGGCGATGTTGCTGGCGCGAACCATTCCGCTTTACACGGTCGTCGCCCCCCGCCCTTTCGTTTTCGGCGAAGAAGTGGGCAACTGGCTGCCGCGTTTTAATTTTTTCAAAATCGTCCCGCAGACTTATTCTTACGCCGCTTACAATGGAATAGGGCAAATTCTCGTTCTCGTTTGGGCGGCGCTTCTGCTGTCTTCGGCGGCGCTCTTTTTATGGAATCTAATTCGCTCCCGAAAGATAGACCTTTCCCTGGCGTTTCTCCTATGTCTGCTCTTCAACTTCATCCTTCATCTGAATTACGGCTATGAGCCGTTTTTGTATTCGCCAGACTGGGCTTACGCGTTGGTCTTTTTCGTCGGAATGACGCTTGCGCCGCTCTCTAAAAACCGGTTATTGTTATTCGCCTTGCTGGTCTTTATCCCGCTTCTCGCCTGGAATCAAATTCAATTCCTTCAATTCATCCTGAATACAATCGCGCCGTTCCGCCTGGGAGGAGGATGAACAAACGCCCGTCGCTTTTCCTGTTCGCGGCATGGACGCTGTCGGTCCCCGCTGCGTTTTTGACGGCTGGTTTTTTAGACCAATTCCATCCTCCAGCCGCCGTCGTCCTTCCGTCCGCCGCAATTCACTGCCTGATAGGCGCGTCCATTTATTTTCTGCTCGAAAAAGCGGACTCGCTGCGCGTTTCCCGCCCCTTGGACCTGCCGCTCGCCGCCGCCGCCTTTCTCATCGCCGCCGGTTTTGGGATAGGCTTATTTGCGACGGCGAATCAGTTTCCAAGTCTCTTTCAGGCTGAATACTTTCTTCCCCGCCCTGAAACGGGGCTTGCGCTCTTCTTCGGCGTTCTATTGACCTTGCCCCTCCTCGCCTGGGCGCGAACTTCGCCGCTGATTCGAACATTCATGGAAAAGAATGCGGCGGGAATCCTGCTTGCCAGCCTCTTTTTTACGATTTACTTGATTCCCGCTCTGATTTTCAACCAACCCGTCTTCGACGTGGACGATATTTTCTTCGACTCGGACGGCTTGCTTTGGCGGACGCGCTTCGCTACAGCCGAATACCGCGACTATTACTGGCGCGCCGTGCATCCCTTCGTCCTGTTGATTATCCGTCCGCTGGTTTTGCTGGCGTCCCTGCCCCTCAACGGAGACCGACTCCATGCCGCGTTCCTGCTGACCGCCTTGAGCGGCGCATTCTGCGTTTTTCTCGCTTGGGATTTTACAAAACGCGCATCCGGCGAGGCTATCCACGCCTTATTGACGGCGTCTCTGCTGGGGACATCCGCCGCGCACCTCATCTTTGGCTCTCTGGTCGAGACTTATATCTTTCTCGCGTCGGTTATCCTGGTTTTCTTTGTCCTTCTTCTCCGCAACGCGCCCCTTTTTTCGCTGGTCTTGACGGGGCTGCTTTCTTTTGGAATCACCATTTCTAATTTCGCGCAAACGGTCATTGCTCTTGCGTTGGTCAGGCGCAGCGCTTTCGCCCAGTGGCTAAAATACGGGCTACTGGTCGCCGCCCTGGTTTTTCCGCTGGCTTTGCTCAATAATCTCATCTACCCCAATTCGCAGCCCTACTTCTTTTTCCCCTCCAGTTTGACGGTGGAAGCCGGAAACACGTTTTCCCCCAGCGCGGCGCGCGCGATGGCGGTTTTGCGGGTAATGTTCCTGCACAGCGTCGTGGCGCCGGACCCGTTGATTTTGGAAGAGGAAATCCCCTTCTTCAAGGTTTGGATGTTTAAAGCCGAACCGCTGAAGGTCAGCGAGTACGAGACGGGACTTGGAACGCTGACGGCGTTTGCCTGGACGGGTTTCATCGTTTACGGCGTTTTTCTGTTCCTCAAAGGGCTGGGAAAACGGGATAATCGTTTCGGCTTCGCTTTTCTACTGATTCTGTTTTTCAACTTTGCGCTTCACCTGCGTTACGGCAAGGACCTTTTTCTTTACTCCGCCAACTGGACTTACGCCCTCGCGCTTTTCCTCAGCCTGGCGTGGAGAGAGGTTGCGGAGAAGCGCGGCTTTCAAATTCTTCTCCTGCTCTTTCTCGCTTTGCTGGCGGCGAATAATATCCGTTTGATAAATGTCATGCTTGTCGTTTCCGCCTGGGTAATTCAATAACCCGCCGCGCAAAAGTCCTCCTATAAAGCAGCCCCCGCATAGGTTACAATACTATGAAATTCCGCCCCAGACGAAGCGGAGAAGTTTCCCCATCCATGTCAAAATCATCCATACAAGAGGCGCGTATGTTGCACCGAACAGGCAGATTTAAAACCCTACTAATCGTTTTTCTGGTCGTCCTTTTACTGGCAGGTTGTTCTCCCCGCCGCGCGCAGGTCGACTTCGTCTTCATGCGCACCAGCGACTTTACAGAGCCGTACTGGCAGGGCGTTATCCGCGATTTTGAAACGCAAAACCCGGATATCCAGGTTAATCTTTACGTCTTCACCTGGGACGAGGGACGTCAAAAGATTGCCGATTTGGTAGCGCAGGGCAAACCGCCCGCTCTCGCGCGGGTGGCAACGCGCTGGATTCCCGAATACGTCGCGGCGGGGCTCTTGGAGCCGGTGGACGAATACATGACGCCGGAATTCCGCTCTCAATTTATTCCCTTGTTAATCAACGAGGGTTCTCAATACGAAGGCAGAACTTTCGGTTTGCCAATTACCGTTTCATCCCGCGCTCTTTATTACAATAAAGCGCTCTTTCGGCAGGCTGGTTTAAGCGAACCGCCGCTGAACTGGATTCAATTGAAGGAAGCCGCAAAAGCCATCCGCGCCCTGGGGAACGACGTCTACGGGTTCGGCGTGCAAGGCAAGGAAGCCGAAACTTCGACCTATTTTTATTACTTCCTATGGGGCAACGGCGGCGACATCCTCACTCAAGACGGAACGCGTCCCATGTTCAACGCGCCCGCAGGGCAGGAGGCGGCGCAATTCCTGAAACAAATGATTGACGAAGGCTTAACCCAGCCTCATCCCGAACAGAGCGTCCGCAAAGACTTGGAAACGGCTTTTGTCGAAGGAAGGCTGGGAATGGTCATCACCGGTCCCTGGCTGGCGCGCCGGCTTGCCGCCGAAGCGCCCAGCCTCGAATATGGACTCTCGACCGTTCCTTATCAAAAAACGCCCGTCACCCTCGCGGCGCAAGACACTCTGATTCTTTTCAAGCAAGCGGCGAACAAGGAAGCCGCCTGGAAATTCGTTGAATTTCTATACGCCGACCAATACCGTCTCGAATACGCCGTCACCGAAGGCGTTTTGCCGGAAAAAATATCGGTTGCGGAAAACAGCCGCATTGCGGAAGACCCTGTTTTTCATTTTTTCATGGAGAAATTGCCCACCGGCAAGTTTGAACCGCTTAACGTTAAGAGCGCCGACATCTCCAACGTGGTGGCTGAGTCGCTGCAAGCCGCCTATCGGGGGGAACTCTCCACCGAAGACGCGCTCAACGCCGCCGCCGCCAAAGTCCTCCAAATGCTGTCCTATTCCGCCACCTCCTGGTAATATGCGGCGCGCATCAAATTTCGACCTTGAACAATGGCGGCGGGTTTCGCGGGAGCATTTTTCCCGAATTACCCCTCGTTACGACGAAGGCAGAAAATTCGAGGGAGAACAG
>JAIWOB010000007.1 GCA_020217065.1 Chloroflexota bacterium
CGCTGGCTCGAAGAAATCAAGCGCCGCGCGCCGCTGGAAGACGGAGAGTGGGCGCTGGACGCCGGCAGCGGCACCGGGCTGCTCTCGGTGAAGTTTGGAGAGCAAATCCGAGGGCGGGTCTTGGGTCTTGAACCTTCGCCCGCCATGCTGCGCCAGGCGCGGCAAAGACAAAAACCGGACAACGTCTTCTGGGCGCAGGGCGTATCCGAAGCCCTGCCTTTTGCCGGCGAGTCGCTCAGGGCGGTCTTTCTCTCGCAGGTGTGGCATCATCTGCAAAGCCCGCAAGAGGCGGCAAAAGAGTTTTTCCGCTGTCTCAAAAACGGCGGAGGGTTGTTCATCAAAACGTATTCCCATGACCAGATTCGCGCGCGCTGGGATTTGCAGGTTGTCTTTCCCGAGTTGATGCCGTTCATGCTGAACGTCTATCCCGATAAACAGGATTTCGAACTCCTGCTGAAACAAGTTGGGTTTCGCTCGGTGACCTTTCTCTCTTCGCAGCGCGAAAACTTCATTCGTCCTTCTCAACTTCTGGTTTTTCTGCGCGAAAAAGTCTGGTCCATGTTTTCCTTTCTAACCCCGCAGCAGGCGGCGGCGGGAGAAGCGCGGCTGAAAGCGCTGGCGGCGGACGGCGACGCGCCGGCGCCTTATCCTGAGTTCGAATTTTTGGTGATTGCATTAAAATAATGGCAAGGAGAAATCGCTCATGTTTCGCTGGCTTACTTCTGGCTTACTCTTGCGTATCCTGTCCGCGTTGTTAATTGTCTCCATTGCGCCGATTTACGTCATTATCACGTTTTCACAGCAAATCTACCGCGAAACCCAGTCGGAAGTGGTGACCGAAAGCAAAAGGGCGCTGGACGCCAAATCCACCCAGGGGCTGGAGGCGCGCGCCATTGCGGCGGCAAATTCTGTGGCGGCATTCCTGCAAAATCGCGAAAACGAATTGCGTTTCCTCGCGCAGCAGCCCCCCGACGCAGAAACCTACCTGACGTTTGGCGAAGCGCAAAGCGGAGATTTATGGACCATCGCCAGCGACGGGCTGGAAAAGCGTTTTAAAATGCCCATCTACCGCGAAATTGCCTTTGTAGACCTGGAGGGGCGCGAACAAGTCAAGGTCAGCAACGTCTGCGAAACCTATCCTTTCGACTGTAAAATGAAACGGGACGACAATCTGCTGGATGTCAGCAAACCCGCCAACACCCTATACAAGAGCGAAACGTATTTTTCCGACAGCCGCGCCCTCAAGAAAGGGGAAGCGTTGATTGGTTCGTTTATCGGCTTTCATCTTCCCCCGGAAGTGGCTTACGCCAGCGCCCAATACCGCCCCGGAGAACGCTATCGCGGCTTGCTGCGCCTGGCTGCCCCGGTCTTTGAGAACGGAAAGCGCGTCGGGACTCTGGTCATGGCGGTCGAAGCGCTGCATTTGATGGAATTCACCGCTCACATCGCCCCCTCCAATCCCGTCCCGCAAGCGGAGATTGACCCCCGCGAGGCGGATTTCTCTTACATGATTAATCCCCAGGGATGGGCAATCAGCCACCCGCGCCACTTCAATATTTACGGCGTGGACGAAAACGGAGTCCCCGTAAAAGGCATCAGCGCCGAAGACCAGAACGAGCAGGATAATCTGTACCGTCCGGGCAATCTTTCCCAAATGGGCTTTATTGACCCCGCCTTTCCAGAATTGGTCGCGCGCAACCAAAAAGGCGGGAACGGTCTGCTGTGGGCAAGACCCTGGTATCAAAAAGAAGGCGGCAGCGTATACACGGCGGACGGCTCGCCTGAAGCGGGCTCGACAGCGATGGCTTGGGAGCAGCGCGAACGCGTCCTGGTATACGCCACCATCCCCTATTATGGCGGACAGTACAACACGCCCGCCGGTTTCGGGCTGGTCATCCTCAGCGCCGACGGCGCGCGTTTGCACGTAGACGCCGAAGTCCTCAGCAAGCAATTTGACAATAAATTACAAGACTTGAGCGAATTTTCTTTTCAACTGACCCTCATTACGCTGGCGGGGGTTGCGCTGCTGGCTGTGCTGCTGGCGCGCACCATTGTCTCGCCAATTCTCAGCCTGACGAACGTCTCGAAGTTAATCGAAGCCGGTCACTGGCATAAGGTGGACATTGCCCGCCTGGAGAAACTCGGCGGCGGTGGCGCGGAAGTGGGACAGTTGGCGAGAGTCTTCGCCTCGATGACGCGGCAGGTGTACGTCCGCGAAACCGACCTCCGTAAGCAGGTCGAAGGGTTGAAGATTGTCATTGACGAAGCCAAACGCAAGAAAGCGGTGGAGGAAATTACCGACAGCGAATTCTTCCAAAGCCTCAGCGAACGCGCCGCCCAAATCCGCCGGCGGCAGCGTCCTTCCCCGCAGGCTCCAGACGCAAAGCAAAGTTAGGCGCAGATGAAACGCTGGCTGGGCAATCTGTTGTCGGTTGCGCCGGGCGAAGGGCAAAAAACCTTCCTGCTCTACTTGCTGCACCTGCTCTTTTATCTAGGGCTGATGTGGGGCGACGCCGCCCGCGAAACCCTCTTTCTTTCGGCGTGGTCTGCGGACGACCTGGCTTTTGTCTTTGTCGCCTACGCCTTCGCCGGTTTCCTGATGGGTCTCGCCTACACCCTGGCGGCAGACCGCATCAGCAATGGGCTGCTGCTCAAATTGACGATGGGGGTCATGATTGTTTGGCTGATTTCAGTGAGAATTCTGCTGGAAACCAACGGCGGACCGCGCGGCGCGGTATATCCCTATTTTTATTTGGCTTACAGCGCTTTCCGCGACGTTTCCACAATGCACATCCTGGTTTACATCAACGACTTTTACGACACGCGCGCCTCCAAACGCGCCCTGCCCTTAATGCTTTCAGCGGGAATCGCAGGCGGAACCCTTGCGGGCTTCACCGCCGATTCGCTGCGGCGCGTGGTGGGACTTGAAAATACCCCCCTTGTTTGGGCGGCGGTTCTGCTTTTGTGTTTTCTGGTGATGTTCTTCATAGAACGCCGCCTGACCGACGACCTGGCTCAAATCGAAGGTCTGCGCCAGAAAGCCTTATCGGCGCCGGGCAAGCGCGCTGGAAAAGGCGGATTCCAGAATCTTTTGGAAGGTTTTTCCTTTATTCGCCAATCGGGATTGCTGCGCGGGTTGTCGGCTGCGACTTTCCTCATGGTTATCCTGATGAACCTGCTCATCTACCAGTCGAGCCGCGAATTTGCCCTTCAATTTGCGGGCAATTCCAACGGACTTTTCAATTTTTACGGGGTCTTGGGCGGTATTTCAAACATCGGCGGTCTGCTGGCGCAGTCTCTCCTGCTCAGCCGCCTCGTCAACTGGTTTGGCGTCGGGACAATGAATTTGTTTTTCCCCATCGCCACATTCAGCGCGGCAACGTTCATCAACCTCCTGCCTGGCATGGGCAGCGCGGTCTTTGCCCGTCTCACGCACAGCGTACTCAAACAAACCTTCCGCAATCCGCTGGACGCCATGCTCTATAACAGCGTCCCGCTCAACAGCAAAACCCGCGCGCGCGGTTTCATTGGAGGATTCATCGTCCCGCTTGGGACGCTGGCGGCGGGAGCGCTTATCCTTGTTGTGAAATCTCAGATTTTAATAGGCGGCATGGTCGCCGCCATGAGCGTGGGGCTGGCTTTCCTTTATGTCATCGTCATGTTCAACGTGCGGCGCGAATATGGGCGTTCAATGACCCGCCTCCTGGCGGGCGACGAAATCGCCCTCTTCAATCAAGACCCCTCCGAAGCCTTGCCGCCCGACCCCGCGACGGCAGCCTGGCTGCGCGGGAAATTGCAAAGCCTGCCCGCCGAGCCAGCCGCCGACGGTCAAGCGGTCTTTATCAGCCAAATTCTCTATGACATGGATTCCCGCGCCGCCTTGCCTCTCCTCCTCGAAACCATCGCGCGGCGCGGAGCGTTTTATAAAAAAGGCGTTATCGAACTGCTGGACCAAGTCAGCCTCAATCATCCCGATTTTCTGAGCCTTTGCCAGCGCAGTCTGGACGACGCCGAGCCGTTAACCCGCCACGCCGCGGCGCGCGCCCTGCTCAACTTCATCGAGCGGAAAAACGCCGCGCAAGAAGAGAGCGGAAATCCATCTCTGTTGAATGCCCTGTATGACCGCCTAAACGAACTTGAACTAGAAGAGCAAACCCGTCTGGTAGTCCTTCTGCTTCAGCATGGGTCGCCGGAACAACAGGAACATGCCAGCCGGCGGCTTGACGCATGGCTGCAAAGCGCCGCGCAAAGCGGCAGTTCCAACAGCGAAGACCCGCAGACCTTCGCCGCAGGGTTGATAGCGCTGATGGAAGACGAAAGGCTGCGCCGCAAACGCTTATATGGAAACGGCTTCGAAAGCCTGCCCGCCCTCCGCCGCAGAATTGCCGCCGCGCCCAGCCGCCTCAAAGACCTCGTCGGCGCTGCGCTGGAAAATCCCGCTTCGCATCTTCGCCGCCAGTTAATCCCCTGCCTGGCGCGTCAATGCAAATATATTCATTGGGACGAAACCCATTGGGCGGCGGCGTCCCTGCTGAAACTGCTCGAAGACCCCGAAGAAGAAATTCGCCTCTCTGTGGTGGAAGAATTGCAGGCGCAAGCCGGCGTCATCCCCCTCAAGCCCGTTCTCTGGCAGGCGTTGAACGACCCCTCTTTGGCGGTGCGGCGTTTGGCTTGCAAGCTTCCCCTGCGCCTGACTTTTTCCGCCCTGCGAACGCTGCGCGGCTGCCTGGACGTTTCCGCCGCGCAAAACGCTCCCTACCGCGCAGAGAGCGCTCTTTATTTATTGATTCAATCGGGGCAGCGGGGACTGCGCGCCTCGTTGGGAAAGATGGTCGAATTGTTGACGCGCGATACATACTGGCTCACCCTGCAAGGCTTGGCGGCGCGCGACCTGGCGCTCGCCAAAGACCCGCCGCAGCCGGGCGCCCGGCTGATATATGAAGCGTTTCGCAACTTTTCCGATTCCGTGATGGAACGCATCTTCTGGCTGTTGAGCGCCGACAGCGGCGAAGAAGAGGTCCAGGCGGTGCGACGCGCCCTGCCTTCCGCCGACCCCGCCGAGCGGGCAAACGCCGCCGAAGCGCTCGAAGCCACCCTGCCTCCCCTGACGGCGCGTCAGTTGACCCATCTCCTGGACGGCTCTCCTCCCTCTCAAATTCTCGAATGCGCCCAAAAGGAATTAGGCTTGCGCCCGCCTTTATTAATTGAAACCCTGCAAAACGCCTGGACTCAATTAAGCCTCGACGATACCCGCCCGGCGATACCAGCCCGCCTGCAAGTTTTCTATGCGGATGGATGGCTGACGGCGGCTGCCATCCATCTGTTGAGCGGGGCGCAAAGCGCGGGGCTTTCCCTCCCTCCCGACACGCTGCGCCGCGCCCTGCTTTCCACCCTGGAGACCGAAACCCGCCCCCATGTAGCGGAGGCTGCGCGGCAGGCGTTGTCGCGCCTCAGCCAGAACGCGAAGGAAAACGATATGTCTTTCACCCAGCCTCTTTCCCTTATCGAAAAGGTCATCTTCCTCAAGGAAGCGCCTTTCTTCAGCGAACTGTCCCTGCAAGAACTTTCCGTCCTGGCGGGCATCAGCGAAGAAGTCAGTTACCCAGCCGAGCATAAGATATTCTCGCAAGGCGACAACACCAAATCCCTGTATCTTGTCGTGCGCGGCAGGGTTTCCGTTCAGCAGCAGACTCGCAGCGGCTCCATCGTGCGCTTAAAAGTCCTGGGGGCGAAAAACTACTTCGCCGAGACTTCCCTTTTCGACGGCGCGCCGCATCAAGCGGATGTGGTGACGATTGAACCGGTGGACATCCTGCTGATTCGTCAATCCACGCTCTTCGCCCTCATCCGCCGCCGCCCCGATATTGGTCTGTCTTTGCTTAAGGCGCTCAGCCAGCGTTTACGCGAAACCTACGCTCAGGTGGCTCAAAGCGAGCGCGCCAAGCCACAGAAGTTAATGAACTTATACGATAAGATGGAACAGTGACGTTTTTGCAACGTAAAATTTCGCCGCTCAGGGGCGTCTGGCAGTCATGGCAAAGGAATACCATTATCAATGGGCTTGGGAGCTGAACGCCCCGCCCGAAGCGCTGTGGTCCCTTGTTTCGGACACCAATCGCTTCAACCGCGATACGGGACTTCCCCCCGTGCAGTTTTTGGGCGTAGAGAACGGCGCCAGAATCGTCAGATTCAAAATCCCCATACTGAATATCGAATGGGAGGAAAAACCCTTTGAGTGGTTTTATCCTTATCGTTTTGGAATTCTGCGGCGTTACCGCAGAGGACCGCTTTCGGAAATGCGCGTGGAGTGCCGCCTCGCGCCGCGCGAGCCGTCCGGCTCTCTGCTGACGTATGAACTCTCTGTCAAAACCGCAGGCAGGCTGGGGGATGCGCTCGTCCCTCTGGCGGCGGTATTTTTTGGCGTTAAACAATTCATCGAAAAAAACGGCTTCGGCGAAGTCTTCAAAGCCTATGACCGCATCGCCTCGCAAAACGCCCTCCCGCTCGAAGCCATTCGCCCCCTGCCTCCGTCGCCTGCCAGCCGCGCCAGGCTTGACGCCATGCGCGAAACCCTGAAAAGCCAGGGCGTTAATTCCGCGCTTCTCGACCGCCTTCAGGACTTTCTTCTCCGCGCCGATGATTTCTCGCTCCAGCGGATTCGCCCCTACGCCCTCGCCGACGCCTGGGGACTGGCGCGGCGCTCCGTGCTGGAAGCCTTCCTGCGCGCCACCCGCGCCGGCTATCTCGACATGTATTGGGACCTGCTCTGTCCCGAATGCCGCGGGGTTGCGGAGGAACATCGTAAGTTAGGAGACCTTCACGGGGCGGTCCACTGCAACACCTGCCGTATTGACTTCGACTTGAACTTCGACCATAACGTTGAAGTTATCTTCCGCCCCAATCCCACCGTCCGCCTGGTGGAAACGGCGATGGAATTCTGCGTCGGAAGCCCGCAGCGCCAGCCTCACATCGTGTTTTCGATGGTCGTGCCCCCACGCGAGGAACTTCCCTTTTCCACCATGCTTGTCGAAGGGAAATATTCCCTGCGCTCTCCGCAAATTCCGGGCTCCCAGTTGGCGCAGGCGGTGAAGGGCGGCGCGGAACAAGTCAATTTTTACGTCAACAACAAGGGCTGGGAGGCGGGAATCGCCATCGTCGGGCTTAAGCCTTCCATTCGTCTCGTCAACCAGACAGACGAAGCTCAAGTTGTGGAACTGGCTCACACGGCATGGTCCGACCAGGCGGCAACCGCCGCCGACGTAACCGTTCTTCAGGCGTTCCGCGACCTGTTTTCAAGCGAAGCGCTGCGTTCCGGCGAGCAAATCTCCGTCGGCGCCGCCACCTTGATGTTTACCGACCTGCGGAATTCGACGAGATTATATCGGGAGATTGGCGACGCGCCGGCTTTCGGGCGCGTGCGCGAACACTTCGAAATTCTTGAAGAGGCAATCGCCGCGGAAGGCGGCTCTGTGGTGAAGACCATGGGCGACGCCGTTATGGCGGTGTTTCGTAAGCCGCTTTCCGCCGTGCGCGCCGTGTGGAGCGTGCAAAAGGAAATCGCCGCCCGCAGCAGACCAACCCTCTTTCTCAAGGTCGGGATTCATCACGGTCCGTGCATTGCGGTCAAACTGAACGACAAGCTGGACTATTTCGGCTCCACGGTCAACATCGCAGCCCGCCTGCCGTCTTTCTCCGCAGGCGGCGAAGCGGTCATCTCGGAAGCGATTCGAAACGACGAAGAAGTGGGCGAATTCCTCGAAAAAAACGCGCCGCTGAATTCCGTGACGCGCTTCCAGGGGGATATTCGCGGTTACGACCAGTCCCTGCCCCTGTGGAAAATCAGGCTGGGTTAACTTTCAGCGGCAAGCCCTTCCAAAAAAACGACCAGCCTTTGGGCGATGCCTGAGCGGCTGAAGTTTTCCTCCAGATATTTTCGCCCGCGCAGCCCCATGAGGCGGCTTTGCTGCGGGTCTGCGGCAAGTTTGCGAATGGCGTCCGCCAGTTGCGCGGCGTTTCCGGGGGCGGCAAAAATCCCACACCCGGCGGCTTCCACCGCCTCGCGAATGACCCCGTCAATTGCCAGAGCCACAGGTCTTCCAGCCGCCATATAATCGAACACCTTATTGGGGTAGGTGGTCTTGTATTCGTCGAGCGGCTTGAGGATGGCAATGCAAGCGTCCGCCGCCGCCAGTGCCGCCGCCATCTCCGCCTTCGGCACGGGGGGCAAAAAGGTCGCGTTTTTCAAATTCATATTCTTTGCCCGCGCTTGCAATGCAGGCTTTTCCTTGCCGTCGCCCAGGAAGACGATGTGAATCCGGCTTTCGTCCTCCAGCAGGCGGGCTGCGTCCAGCGCGACGTTGAGGTCGTTGGACATGCCGTGCGCGCCCGCATACAAGGCGATAAATTTCCCTTCAAGCCGATTGTCTTTTCTGAAAGAGGAACCGTCGTCTTGCGGGTCAAACATCGAAGGGTCCGCGCCGTTGGGAATTAATTCCACGCCCTTCGCGCCCCGCCCCAAGACGTGATTCAAAAACCCTGGGCTGTTTACCATCACCCGTTCCGCGCGACGGTAAAGAAAACGCTCCAACCATTCGGAAAGGGCAATCAAAACGGGATTCTTCAACACGCCCACGGCAATTGCAAACTGGGGCCACAAGTCGCGCACTTCAAAGAGGAATTTCGCCCGCTTAATTCGCGCCAGCGCCCAGGCTGTGACGCCCTGAAAGATGGGCGGCGAAGTTCCCCACACCAAATGAACATTCCGGACGCCCAACCCAAGCCAGAAGGAAGAAATCATAAATGAGAAGAAGGCAAGGAGGCGGTGAAAGAAGGATTTATGATGCGCGCCATATACGGCTGCGCGCAGAATGACGACGCCGTTTTCTCTTTTTTCGCCTTGCGCCTTTTCAGATAACGCGGGACGCCCCGTGATATAACTGACGGGAGAGGCAATCACCGTCACCTGATGTCCTCTGGCGGCAAGCAGGCGAGCAAATTCGTAGTGACGCGTTCCGCCGGGTTCTTCAAGAGACGCAAACGCTTGATGGACGATAAGGATATGCATGAAGACGATGGACGGTTTACCGTCCTCCGTTCTCGGCGTTTAATAACAGGCTGCGGGTTTTCTCCACGTCCTCCTGGATTTTCCAAATCAACGCCTGCGCCGATTCGAAGCGAATTTCGTCGCGAATGCGGGAAACGAACTCCACTTTCAACCATCGTCCGTAAATATCGCGGTCAAAATCCAGCAGATAGGCTTCGAGGCTGGGAGTCTTTCGTTCCGGCGTGAAGGTGGGATTGAATCCGATATTGGTGGCAGCCATGAATCTTTCGCCGTCGAGGTTTGCCCAGCAAGCATAAATGCCGTTTGGGGGCATGGCTTTCTGCGGCGGGTAATTCACGTTTGCGGTGGGAAAGTTGATGGAACGTCCACGCCTGGCGCCGTGCATGACTTCGCCCGCCAGGGCATAAGGATAACCGAGCAATTGCGCCGCCGCGCCAACGTTGCCGGTGGAAACCAGTTTACGAATTTCCGTGGATGAGATGACGCCGCTCTCGTCGCTCAGAGCGGGAATAATTTCGACTTCATACCCCAGTTCGCCGCCGATTTCCGCCAGACGCTGGGCGTTGCCCTCGCGCCCCCTGCCAAGAGCGAAGTCATAGCCAATCAAAAGACGTTTGAGACCCAGCGCCCGATGAATACGAGACATGTATTCCAGCGCGGTAGAAGCAGCCAAATCGCGGGTAAAAGGCTGAGTAATAATAATATCCACCCCCAGCGCGCCCAGCAAGCCCGCCCTTTCATCGGGGGTGGTCAGGCATTTAATTTCCTGAGCGGCAAGAACGCTGGCGGGATGCGGGTTAAAGGTCAACACAACGGCGGGAGCGCCGGCTTGACGCGCTCCGCTGGTAAGGCGGCGAATAATTTCGCGATGTCCGCGATGAACGCCGTCAAAAACGCCAATCGTTAGCCACGCATTTTGAACGGAAACTTCTTCGA
>JAIWOB010000008.1 GCA_020217065.1 Chloroflexota bacterium
GGGTATGGTAATGTCGCATGGGTTCAAAAAGCCGCCTCGGAGGCGGCTGCGAGGAGAGAGCGCGCTGCGCCCGCTAAAGCGCGCTTCGAAGCGCTTCGGGGTAACGTCCTCGCGCAGACTTTCTTAATCTGAAGTGAAAAAGACTTTTCGCGGCTGCCATTCGCGCGAGCCGTCTTCGTTGACGACCATTTCCATCAACGCCACTAACTCGCCCTGCGTGCTGACGCCGCGCACCCGGGTTTCGGTCGGCTCGCCGACGACTTTCACGCGATGTCCGTGACGGACTCCTTCCACCTCATCGGGGTTGAGTTCAACGGCGGGCCAGTCGCCCAGGGCTTCGGCGGCGGGAATCAGATATTGATACCAGTTGCCGGCGGCGAAGGCTTCCTGCAATTTTCGCAGCGGCACGGAATCGCGGAGAGAAAACCGCCCGCTCTTTGTGCGCCGCAGCCCTACAAGGTAAGCACCGCACCCCAGTTTTACGCCGAGGTCGTTTGCCAGCGAACGCACGTAAGTGCCGGAGGAGCAATGCACGTCAATCACCACTTCCGGCGGCGCCCATTCCAGCACTTCAAGATGATGCACCGTGATTTTACGCGGAGTCAGGTCCATCTCTTCGCCCTGACGCGCCATCTCATAGGCTTTGCGCCCCTGCACCTTGACCGCCGAATAAGGCGGCGGGGTCTGCTCGATTTCGCCGACGAAAGATTGCAGCGCCTCATTGAACTGCTCTTCAGTAATGTTGAGGGGGTCTTTGGAAAGCGTTACCTTGCCCTCCGAATCGAAAGTGTCCGTCGAACCGCCCAAGCGAATGATGGCTTGATAACGCTTATCCGAAGCGGAGACATACTCGCTTAAACGCACGGCGGGACCGACAAGAACGACCAAAACCCCGGAAGCGCGCGGGTCAAGCGTGCCGGTGTGACCGGCGCGGCGCAAACCGGTTCCATTTCGAATTGCCTGCACAACGTCGTGAGATGTCATGCCGACGGGCTTATCTACAACAAGAGCGCCGGAAATGGCGTTCTTTACATCCTGACTGTTCATAAGATATTCCTCCTTGATGATTTGCAGTTGTATTATGACAAAAGAAATCCAAATAGGCAATAGCGCGTTGGTTCGACTGATTTGCAATCGAATTTATAAATTCAACATTTCGCGGGTGGTCTTAAGAACTTCGCTGCGAATTTCTTCCAGCCCGCCCTCGATATCCGCGCCGGCGGCTGCGGCATGACCGCCGCCTTTGAAATGCTTGGCGACTTTGGAAACGTCTAAACCGGGGACCAGAGCGCGCCACGAAATCTTGACGCGGTTGTCGCTTTGCTCTACAAAGACCATGCCGACTTTGCTTCCGTCAATCGCGGAAATCATGTTGATAAGGTCGGCGTCGTCGTTGCCGCCGTAGCCCGCCGCCTTTCGGTCTGCCAGCGAGAGCGTTCCCCAAACGATGCCGTGCCTGCTTTCAAGGCTCGAAAGCCCCGCGCCCCAGTATTTAGCGGCAGGGAAAGATTTTCTCACCAGCGCGTTCATGTAGATTTCAGGCATGTCTACGCCGGTTTCCATCAACGCCGCCGCCTGGCGCAGAGATTCGGGCGTGGTGTTCGCGGTGCGAAAGCCCAGCGTGTCGGTGATGATGCCGGTCAGGAGGGCGGCGGCAATCGGCTTTGTAATTTGAAATCCCCATTCGGGCAGGCGGTTGGTGAGAATCGCCGACGTGGCGACCTCTTCCGCTTCAATGAGGTTTAGTTTTCCAAATCTTTCGTTTGTTTTGTGATGGTCTATGTTGATATCGGGCTGCCCGAAGTTTTCAAATACCTTTCCCGTGCGTTTGAAATCGGCGCAGTCCACCGTGATAAAAGTGTCGTACCCGCCCTGAGGCTCTTTTTCAATAAGGCGGCTGCCTTCGAGAAACTTAAACGAAGAAGGCAGCCCGTCCGCCAAAACCATTTGAACGGATTTGCCGGCGTCGCGCAGCGCAAGGCCGAGTCCCAGCAGCGAGCCAATTGCGTCTCCGTCGGGTCGGACATGAGAGGCGACAACAACCTTCTGCGCTTCGTCTAACCTGTTTTTTATCTCCCCTGAAATTTGACTGTTCACTTACGATAGTCCTCCATTTTTCGTTTCTTTTTTTAACCCTGCCAGAATCTTTTCGATATGGTCGGCGTTTTCGGGCGTGGGGTCCCAATGAAAGCGCAATTTGGGAAACGCGCGCAATTCCACTCTGGAAGCGAGAAGACGGCGGAAAAACCCCGACGCCGACTCAAGCCCCGCCAGGATTTCCGCGGAACGTTCCGCGCCCTCGACGGCTGAGACGTAAATATCGGCGTAAGCCAGTTCCCTGTCTATCCTTACGTCGGTGACGAAAACTTGTCGCAGACGCGGGTCGTTGACTTCGCGGATTAATAACTCCGAAAGTTCCTGACGGACGCGGTCCGCAATGCGTTGCAAGCGAATTCCTGAAGGCATGACGTTTTACAATTAACCTTTTATCAACGATAAATCTATTCGACGACGTAACAAACCAGCGTGTCGCCGATTTTGATGTCGTTGAAGCTTTTGAAACCGACTCCGCATTCATATCCCTGGCGGATTTCCTTTACGTCTTCTTTTTCGTGGCGCAGGGAAGAGAGTTCGCCTTCAAACACGATGTCCTCGCCGCGATAGAGGCGGGCAAGCGCGCCGCGCCGCAGTTCTCCCTCCGTGACTTTGCAGCCAGCCACCCGCCCAAACTTTGAAGCGTTAAAGACGTTCAAGACCTGGGCGCGCCCGATGACCTTTTCTTCCAGTTTGGGTTCGAGCATCCCCTTGAGCGCTTTCTCAATATCCTCGGTCATGCGATAGATAATCTCGTACAGGCGAATATCCACGCCCTCTTTTTCGGCAAGCCGCCGTCCATCCACCTCCGCCTGAACGTTAAAACCGACGATGATGGCTTTGGAGGCGGACGCAAGCATGACGTCGTTGATGCCGATATTGCCCGTCTCCGCATGTAAAATGCGAATGCCGATTTCGCCGCCGCCGAGTTTGTTCAATTCGCTGATAATCGGGTCGAGCGAGCCTTGCACGTCGGCTTTGACAATCAGGTTGAGTTCCTTCGCCTCGCCCGACTGCACGTTGGCAAACAGGTCTTCCAGCGAAACTTTCTTCTTGGACTGCGAAGCGGCTTTGGCGGCTTCCATTCGCTCGGCGGCAATCACGCGCGCCTCTTTTTCGGAAGCGACCACCTGAAAGAGGTCGCCCGCCGATGGAACGCCGTTCAAACCCATCACCGCCACCGGCGTGGACGGTCCGGCTTTGCGAATTGGCTTTCCTTTGTAATCGGTCATGGCGCGCAATTTGCCGTGCGCGACGCCGGCGACGACCACGTCTCCGGCGTTGAGCGTGCCGTTTTGAACCAGAAGAGTCGCCACCACGCCTTTGGATTTGTCCAATTCGGCTTCGATGACCGTGCCGATGACCTTGCCGTTGGGGTTGGCTTTAATCTCGCTGCTATCCGCCACCAGCAGAATGCCTTCGAGTAAATCGTCAATGCCTTGCTTTTGTTTTGCCGAAACGGGGATAACCATGGTCGCGCCGCCCCACTCGTCGGGAACAAGTTCAAGTTCAGCCAATTGCTGCTTGACGCGGTCGGGGTTGGCGTTGGCTTTATCCACTTTGTTCAAGGCGACCAGGATGGGAACGCGGGCGGCTTTGGCGTGGGCGATGGCTTCGCGGGTTTGGGGCATTACGCCGTCGTCGGCGGCGACCACCAAAACGACAATATCCGCCCCTTGCGCGCCGCGCGCGCGCATCTGCGTGAACGCCGCGTGACCGGGCGTATCCAGAAAGGTAATCAGACGTCCCTTCTTCTCGACTTGATACGCGCCGATATGCTGAGTGATGCCGCCCGCCTCGCCTCCGGCGACGTCGGTCTGACGAATGGCGTCCAGCAGGCTGGTCTTGCCGTGGTCTACATGCCCCAAAATGGTGACAACTGGCGGGCGCGGTTTCAGAGAAGCGCTGCTTTCGCCGGCTATCATTTGCCGCCATTGCGGCACTTCGCCGGTTTCTTTTTGTTCCTCTTCTTCGCTTCGCTCCAGCACAGCCTCCAAGCCGTACTCGCCTACGACAATGGCGGCGGTGTCGAAATCCACCGTCTGGTTGATGGTCGCCATCACCCCGTTGGACATCAATTTTTTAATTAAGTCAATGGGACTTTTCCCAATTTTCGACGCCAAATCGCGGATGACGATATTGGCGGGAAGTTCAATTTTATTTTCATTGCTGCTCATAAGCCACCTCCTTCTGGTTTGCGAATCTCAACTTAAGATTTGCTTCGATTCATCCCCCAACGAGACGCCTGTGAGCGAGTGGCTAATCGTTCACATGGTTTTTCGCGTTGGGTTCCGCCGGCAGGGAGTTCATAAACGCCTCCAGGCGGGCGCGGTCTTCCGCGCTGAGTTCAATTTTGAGAGCGTGCGCCAGGGCGCCCTTGATGCCGCGCGCCCAGCATTCGCGCTTATCGTGCAAATATGCGCCCCGTCCAGCCGCTTTTCCCGTAAGGTCCACCCGCACGCCCTCGGCAGTGCGGACGATGCGCACCATCTGACGTTTGGGCAAGACTTCACGGCAACCCACACAAGTGCGCTGGGGAATGTGTTTCATAGACAAATGGGACCCTTTGCCGCCTTCAAACGATTAACCAAAAAACTTTCTCAGGCGATTATTCCCAATCGTCGCCGGATTCGCCGCCGCGCTTGTGAATCTTGCGACCAACGACTTCTCCCAAATCTTCGTCGAATTCCAATTCGACGGCTTTCTTTTTGCTCTTTTTGCCCTTCTTCTTTTCAAGCGCGGTTTCCTCGTCGGACTCCGCCGTCGTTTGGAATATCTCCGGCTTCATCTTGAATAGTTCATCGAGGGCGATGCCGTCTTTAGCGTTTTCATCGTCTTCGACGGCTTCAATCTGCTTCTTTTTAGGTTCAGCGCGCTTCGGCGCTGCGGGCTGTTCTTCGGCTTTGACAAACTCGGCGGGCGGCAGAGGCGAGGGCGTTTCCGCCGGCGCAAATTCAGGCTGGGGTTCAGGCGCGCTCTCGGCTTCGACAGCCGGCGCAGGTTCGGGTTCGGGGAAGGTCAACGCGGCAAGCGATTCTTCGATGTTCTGCATGGCTTTAGAGCCGATGCCAGGCAGCCCAAGCACCTTGTTGGGGTCGGACTTGAGAACAAACATCAAACTGCCTACGGTTTCATAACCAGCCTCGGTCAGGATGTTGAAGATATGTTCCTTCATACCAGCCTGTTCAAGGGGCATGTGGAAGGCAGCGGCAGGCACGTCGGCGCGGGCGGCGTTGATGCGCTCTTCTTCAACGCGGATGGCTTCCTCTTTGATTTGAATCGTCCGCCTTTCGACGCGGTCTACAAATTGTCCCAAAAGGGTGTATTCTTCCGGCGTGATGGGACGGGCTTCGGCTTTCTTCGCCAGGATTTCTTCAACTTGGGGCGCGGTCTCAACGACGGCGGGGAGCAGCGCCGCGAGTTCGGGGTCGTTCTGCAGTTTATTCAGGGCGTCGGCGGCGGCTTCGCTCAGCGACTTGATGTCAATGCGCCAGCCGGTCAACTTGGCGGCAAGGCGCGCGTTTTGTCCATCGCGCCCAATCGCAAGGCTTAGTTGGTCCTCCCCCACCACCACCGTCGCCGTGCGGGCGTTTTCGTTATCCACCAGGTAAACGCCGCTGACGCGCGCCGGGCTGATGGCTTTGGAAATGTAAACGACCGGGTCGGGGTCCCACTGAATAATGTCTATCTTTTCGTCGTGTAATTCTTTGACGATTGCCTGAATCCGCACGCCTTTGATGCCCACGCAAGCGCCCACCGGGTCAATGCCGGGTTGCGTGGCGGAAACAGCCACTTTGGCGCGCGCGCCGGGTTCGCGCGCAATGGCGCGGATTTCAACAATGCCATGATAGATTTCCGGCACTTCGTTTTCGAGCAGGCGGCGCAGGAAGTTGCGGTGGGCGCGGGAGAGGATAATCTGAGGTCCGCGCGCGCCGTCTTTAACTTCCATCACCACGGCGCGAACGCGGTCATGGACTTTAAGCCGCTCGCCGGGGATTTTTTGGTTGTTGGGCATCACGCCTTCGGCTTTCATGTCCAAGCCTATCGTCACGCTTTGCGCGTTGCTGGCTTGCACAATCCCGGAGACGATTTCGCCCACCTGACGCTCGAAATACTGCATCTGGTTGGAGCGCTCCGCTTCGCGGATACGCTGCTGAATCACCTGGCGCGCGGTTTGCGCTGCGACGCGCCCAAAATCCGACGGCGTGCTTTCCACCAGCACCATGTCGCCGACTTGCGCGTCGGGTTTGACCTTGCGGGCTTCTTCCAACAGGACTTCCGTGCGGGCGTCCATCACCTTATCCTCGACCACTTCCTTTTCGGCATAGACGGTAACGACGCCGGTGTCAGGGTCTAGTTTGGCTTCCACATGCTGCGCCGTGGACGCGCCAACAGCCCGGCGATACGCGGAGACCATCGCAGATTCAATCGCGAAGACCACCACATCGCGGGCGAGTTGTTTTTCTTCGAGCATCTCGTTGAATGCCAATGCAAATTCGTTCTTAGCCATCTTCCCTGCTCCGTTTTACTCCTGTTCCTGTTCTTACAAGCGGAAAAGTGGGGGATACCCACTTTTCGATGTCTTCTCTATTGGGTTGTCCGTACTTCAAAATTTTAGCATAGACGCGGGGAAGGCGCAAGGTTTATGCGGGAAGTTTTATATTGAACAACCGTAAAAACGGAAAACAGAACATAATTTCTGATATACTGGGACTGACCGACCCAACCTTATCTTCCTTTACGAGAAGCGATATGGCGAAAACACACACCCGTTATGTCTGCCAGCAGTGTGGGCGGGTTTCCGCTTCCTATATGGGCAAATGCCCGCAGTGCGGGGCGTTCAACAGCATGGTCGAAGAAGTCGTCCATGAAGAGCCTGCCGTCAAAGCCGGCGGCGTCCGCGGCTTGAGCGGGCGCTCTCAGCCGCGTCCCATCGCGGAGATTGGCGGCGAAGCCGAAGACCGCATCCGCCTGCCCATCAGCGAGTTTGCGCGCGTCCTCGGCGGCGGCATCGTGGTCGGCTCGATTGTCCTCGTCAGCGGCGACCCCGGCATTGGCAAGTCTACGCTCATGCTGCAAATGGCGATGGAGATGGCTGGCGCGCAAAAGGTATTATATGTTTCCGGAGAAGAATCGGAGCGGCAAGTCAAAATGCGGGCAATGCGCCTGTCGAGCGGCAAAGCGGAACCGCCGAAGAATCTCCTGCTGGTGACGGAGACCAATCTTGACGCGATTTTGAATCACGTGCGCGAAAGCAAGCCCGACCTGCTGATAGTGGATTCCATTCAGACGGTTTATCTTTCAGCTTTAGATTCGTCTGCGGGGTCGGTGTCGCAGGTGCGCGAGTGCGCGGCGCAACTGCGCGAACTGGCGAAATCTTCAGGCGTATCGGTCTTCATGATAGGTCACGTCACAAAAGAAGGCGCAATCGCCGGACCGCGCACGCTGGAACATATCGTGGACACGGTGTTATACCTCGAAGGCGACCGCTTCCAAGCCTATCGGTTATTGCGTTCGGTAAAGAATCGCTTTGGCGCGACCGCGGAAGTGGGGGTTTTTGAAATGCGCGAGGGCGGTTTGACGGAAGTGTTGAATCCGTCCGAGGCTTTTCTTGCCGAGCGAATGGTCAACGCAGCCGGGTCCTCCATTGCGGTGACAATGGAAGGGACCCGCCCCATTCTGGTCGAGATTCAAGGGCTGACTTCCCCCACTCAATTTGGGAACGCGCGCCGCACGCCCAACGGCGTTGACTTCAACCGCCTGCTGTTAATTACCGCTGTGCTGACCCGCCGCGTCGGTTTGAAACTTTCCGAGCAGGATATTTTCGTCAACGTGGTGGGCGGAATTCAAATTGACGAACCCGCCGCCGACCTTGCCATTGCCGCCGCCATCGCTTCTTCATGGAAGGATGTCCCCGTAAAGGCGGATGCGGTGTTAATCGGCGAGATTGGGCTGGCAGGCGAATTGCGGATGCCCGCTCAAATGGGAGCGCGTCTGCGCGAGGCGCAAAAGATGGGATTCAAAACCGCCATTACGCCGAAGTCAATCCGCAAGGCAGAGGCGTATCCGAAGGGGATTGAAATTGTCGAGGTCAGGTCGCTGGAGCAGGCGCTGCACGCCGCCTTGAAAAAGAACGAGAAATAAAACCGCCGCAAACCAAGCCGCCTCTATCGGGGGCTAAGCCCCCGATAGAGCGATTCGGCAATTACCCGACGTAATCGCACCATTTTTCATATTTCGCAATCTTTCCGCGAATCGCGTCGTGGTACACATCTTGAATCTTGCGGGTGACGGGTCCCATCACGCCGGCGCCTATCTTGCGGTAGTCAATTTCGCTCAGGGCAATCAATTCCGCCGCCGTGCCGCAGACGAAGACCTCGTCGGCGATATATAACTGGTCGCGGGAGATGGGCTGTTCCAAAATGCGGTATCCCAAATCCTGCGCGATGGTGTGAATCGAATGGCGGGTGATGCCTTCCAGAACAGGCGCGGTGGAAGGAGTGACGATTTTCCCGTGACGCACGACGAAGATATTCTCGCCCGTGCATTCGGCAATGTACCCTTGGGGGTCGAGCATGATGGCTTCCTGAAACCCCAGCCGTTCCGACTCGGTCTTGGCGAGAAAGCTGTTGACGTAATTTCCTGAAACCTTCGCTTTGGTCATCATGACGTTTGGATGATGGCGCGTGAAGGTCGAGATATTGGCGCGGATTCCCTTGGCGCGCGCCTCTTCGCCGAGATAGTTGCCCCATTCCCAGGCGGCAATCGCCAGCGACGCCTTGCCGCCGTCCACGTTCAAATTCCAACCGCCGCCGTCAAGGTAAATCACAGGACGAATGTAGCAATCCTTGAAGCCGTTGGCGCGCACCGTATCTTTAACCGCCTTGACGCACTGCTCCAGCGTAAACGCCACGTCGCGGAATCCAAAGATATGCGCCGAATCGAGCAGGCGCTCCATGTGTTCGCGCAGACGAAAGACCGCGGGACCTTTCGGGGTATCGTACGCGCGAATGCCCTCAAAAACCGCCGCGCCGTAATGCAAAGCGGGCGTCAAAAAGTGAATCGTCGCCTTCTCGAACGGAACCAGTTCGCCGTTCATCCAGATGAATTTCGATTCCATACCCATGATGATTAATTTCTCCTTTTCTCGACCACAGGCAATGAACGATGATAGACCGCGCTCCATCGTCCATGACCCATCGTCTATAGTCTTCTTATGATTTCATCCGCCATTTGTTTGGTGGAAAGTTTTCCGCCGATGTCTGCGGTGCGCGCGCCGTCGGCGATGGTCCGCTCGACGGCTGCCTCAATCGCGGCGGCTTCGGCTTCCAACTTGAAGGAATAGCGCAGCATCATCGCCGCCGAAAGGATGGTTCCAATTGGGTTGGCGATTCCCTTGCCGGCGATATCCGGCGCGGAGCCGTGAATCGGCTCATACAAACCGGCGCCTGACGCTCCCAAACTGGCGGAAGGCAGCATCCCCATCGAGCCAGCCAGCACAGACGCTTCGTCCGTGAGGATGTCGCCAAACATGTTTTCGGTCACGACCACATCCATCCACGCGGGACCCGTGATGAGCCGCATCGAGGCGGTATCCACCAGCGTATGTTCGAGTTCCACGTCTGGGTTTTCCGCCCCAACCTTGACGGCAATCTGCCGCCACAAGCGGGAGGATTCCAGCACATTGGCTTTATCCACCGAGGTGACTTTTTTCTTGCGCCCGCGAGCCAGTTGAAACGCCAGTTCCATCACGCGGCGGATTTCGTAATCGTAATATTCCAGCGTATCTACGGCGCGTTCGCGTCCGTCTTTGACGTCTCGCCCCTTTGGAAAGCCAAAATACAGCCCGCCCGTAAGTTCGCGCACGACGAGGATGTCCACGCCCTGCAACTTCTCAGGCTTGAGC
>JAIWOB010000009.1 GCA_020217065.1 Chloroflexota bacterium
TCCGACCAATATCCTGTCATGGTCAACGACCTGCCAATCCCCGCTTCCAAAAAGCCGTCCGCCGTTTTCCTGCGCCTGGTCGATTCTTTCGACCTCTCCGCCATCCAGCCCTACGACCCGCGCTTCCTTGCAGACTGGCCCGCCGAACTCTACGACGTGCCGATGGCGGACGCTTCGCTTGACGCCCGCAGCCAGGTTTACAAAAAATACAAGCGCGATTTGCCCTCTCTGGTCGGAGTCCATAACATCGTCAACACTTCATCCGCCAAACTGACGATTGATTCGTTCAAACTCAACCTGCTGCCCGTATGGATGACTGAACTTCCCTTCGACGGGCGCAGCCATTTGGTGTTAATCAACGGTCAAAACGGCGCGGTTTCCAGCGATATTTCAGCGCCTTCGGAACAAAAAGACAACGAAGAAGGCGGGCTGCTCGACTTTCTGGCGGATTTATTGGACGGCGACTAAAGCCCCCGCCTATCGCTCCTCCCAATCCTGAGAAAAGGCGATTTCCTCCACCCGCCAGTATTCCCCGCCCATTAACTTTTTGAGTTGGTCAAGCAGTTCGGGACAAACGCGGGTGGTATCGTTGGGAAAATCAATCAGATAGCCGCGATTATTCTCGAAAATATGAAAACTGAATTTATCCCGTCCATGATGGCGGGTCAGGTTTCCGTACAAGGTCTTGATGCGGCGTTTATCGCGTTCATGGTCGCCGGTGGAGCGCAGGGTAATCGTCAACTGGCGCGGAGGACGTTCTTTGTCTTTATTTTCTTTCGCCAGCGGAACGTATAACGAAGGCTGCGCGGGCGTTTCAATGCCCGCCAGCGCGGAGACGGCGCGGGTTATAAGCGGCGGGGTGACAGGCTCGTCCTTTTTGAACTTCGGCTCGGGCTTGGCGGCAATCGCGGCGTCTTCGAAGGACGGCTGCCATTCCATGTCCCAGCCGTCAGGGAAGTTGTCGGGCGGCGGGGGCATCCCATCCATATCAACATCGGGGATATAGGCGGGAGCCGCCTCCTTCACCTGTCGACTCGCCGCCTTTTTTACCGTCTGGCTGTCCGGCTCTTTGACGATTCGGCTTCCAGCGGAATTCAACGGTTTGACGGGCGCAGGCGGCGTCGGCGGAGCGTTGTCGGCAGGTTCATCCACAAGCGCAGACGTGACTTTAATATCGGTCTCGATTTCGTCCACAAGAATCTTGGCGGGCGGGTTGGCGTTATCCACCTTGCCTTTGACCGCCACGATACGTCCAACCGTGGTCTTGCCGCTGAATTTTTCCCAGGTTTTCGGGAACATCACCAGTTCGATAGTTCCCTGAATATCCTCGATGGTGACGAAGCCCATCGGCTTGCCCGTCTTGGTGGTGTATGGGCGCACCGCGGTAATCAACCCCGCCACGCGCACCTTTTCCTCGTGCGCGGCTTCGGACAACTGCCCCGAAAAATAACTGACGATTTGCGCCAGCGTCGCCTGGTGTTCGTTGAGCGGATGGTCGGTGATGTACAAGCCGATGAGTTCCCGCTCCCAATTGAGCATTTCCCGCTTGTCCACATCCTTGACTTCGGGCAGGCGGATTTCCTCCACGATGCCTGTCGCCGCGCCGAAAAGACTCAACTGCCCCGCGTCGGCGGCTCGGAAGTGCGCGCCGCTGATTGCCGCAATGCGGTCAAGGGCGGCAAGCAGGGAAGCGCGATTGCCAAACGAATCCAAGGCTCCGACCTTGATAAGACATTCCAGCGAACGCTTGCCGACGGCGCGCAAGTCCACGCGGCGGGCGAAGTCGTTGAGGTCGGAGAATTTGCCGTTGGCGATTCTCTCCTCGATGATGGGCTGAACGGAGTTTTGTCCCACATTTTTGATTGCCCCAAAACCGAAGCGGATGTGGGGTTTGCCTTCAATATCCTCGATGCTGAAATCCCATTCGGAGGCGTTGACGTCCGGCGGCAAGACTGGCACGCCCATCGTCCGCGCATCCGCGATATAGTAGGCGACCTTCTCCGTCTGACTTGCCGAAGCCGACATCAGCGCGGTCATGTACTCGGCGGGGTAATGCGCTTTAAGATAGGCGGTCTGGACGGCGATGACGCCGTAATCTGCGGCGTGAGATTTGTTGAATCCATAACGCGCAAACTCTTCCCAATCCGAGTAAATCGCGTCGGCGATGGATTGTTCCATGCCCCTTTCCACCGCGCCTTTTACAAACTTGGCGCGGTGCTTTTCGATTTCCTCTTTCTTTTTCTTGGAAATCGCCTTGCGAAGTTCGTCCGACTCGGAAGGGGTGTACCCCGCCAGTTCGACGGCGGCGCGCATCAACTGTTCCTGATAGACGGGAATGCCGTAAGTATCCTGGAAAATGGGAGCCATCGAAGGGTGGCGGTATTCCACCTCCGCTTCGCCGTGCATCCGCGCGATGTAATCGGGGATGAACTGCATTGGACCCGGGCGATACAACGCCACCATGGCGATGATGTTTTCAAGCGTTTTGGGCTTCATCTGCACCAGCCAGCGGGTCATCCCTCCGCCTTCAATTTGGAACAGCCCCGCCGTCTGCCCGCTGCCCATTAACTCAAAGGCTTTCGGGTCGTCCAGCGGAATATTGTTCAGGTCCAGTTTGACGCCGTGCCGCTTTTCGATTAATTCGCAGGCGCGCGCCATCACCGTCAACGTGATGAGACCGAGGAAGTCCACCTTCAACATCCCCAGAGAATCGAGAATGCCCATCTCGAACTGCGTCACCGATTTGATGGGCGTCTCTTCCGAGCCGGAGGTGGGACGGTGCAAAGGCAGGTATTCGACAATCGGCTTATCGGAGATGACGACGCCCGCCGCATGCGTGCCGGCGTTGCGGACAGTTCCTTCCATCTTCGCCGCCAGGTCAATCACCTCGCGCATTTGCGGATTCTTTTCGTAGATTTCCTTAAATTCGGGAACCGCCAGGGCGTCTTCCATGGTGGTGTTGCGCCCTGAAACAAAGGGCACGAGTTTGGCGGTCTTATCCACCTCGGAAAGCGGGACCTCCATCACCCGCGCCACATCGCGGATGGCGGCTTTTGCGCCCATCGTGCCAAAGGTGATAATTTGCGCGACCTTATCAGAGCCGTATTTGTTCGAGCAGTATTGCAGCATTTCGTGGCGGCGGTCGTCGCGGAAGTCGAGGTCAATATCGGGCATCGAAACGCGCCCAGGGTTGAGAAAACGCTCGAAGATGAGCGCATGTTTAAGCGGGTCAACCCGCGTGATGTCGAGGGTATAGGCGATGATGGAGCCAGCCGCCGAACCTCGGGCGTTGTACCAAATGCCGTTTTCGCGGGCGAAGCGGCACAAGTCCCACACGATGAGGAAATACGAATCGAAGCCCATCTTATGAACGACGTTTAACTCGTACTCCAGCCTTTCTTGAACCTGTTGGCTGGTCGCTTCGCTTCCGTATTTTTGCCCCGCGCCAGCCTGGCACAGTTTGCGGAGATAGCTCTCCGCCGTTTCATTTTCAGGCACGGGAAATTCGGGCAGGTGATAACCTTTGAAACTCAAATCCACGTTGCAGCGTTCGGCGATAAGCAGGGTGTTGCTGAGCGCTTCGGGGATTTCCGCAAAAATGCGGCGCATCTCTTCGGGCGAGCGCAGATAATACGAATCGTCGGTCATCCGCATCCGCTCAGGGTCGTTGAGCGTGGAGTTGGTTTGGATAGCGAGCAGGATGTCCTGCAAGCGCGCGTCGTCCTGATTGATGTAATGCACGTCGTTCGTGGCGATATACCGCGCCGAATAACGCGCGCCTAATTCCAGGAGTTTCTTGTTGAGGTCGGTGATTTCCTTGATGTTGTGCTGCTGCAATTCGACAAAGAAACGGTCTTTGCCGAAAACTTCCTGATACCAGTCCCAGCGGCGGACCGCCTCCTGCGGATTCTCCTCCAAGAGCGCGCGCGGAATCTCGGCGGACATACAGCCCGAAGTGCAAATCAACCCTTCCGAATGGGCGGCGAGAAAATCGTGGTCAATGCGCGGATAATAATAAAAACCCTCCATCTGCGCGGCGGAAGCAATCTTCAACAGATTGCGGTAACCCGTGTCGTTTTCCGCCAGCAAGAGCAGATGGGATGAGGCGCGGTCAAGTTTGGAATCGCGGTCTCTCATGCCGCGCGCCGCCATATAGGTCTCCAAGCCGATGATGGGTTTCACGCCTTCGGCATGAGCGGTTTTATAAAAGTCAATCACGCCGAACATCGTCCCATGGTCGGTGATGGCGACGGCGTTCATGTTCATTTCTTTGACGCGTTTGATTAACTTCTTGATGTTCGAGAAGCCGTCAAGCAGAGAATATTCGGTGTGGACGTGAAGGTGGGCGAAAGACATGAGAGGAGGCTGATGGTCTAATAGTCTAATAGTCTAATAGACTAACGGGTTGGCGGTCGTTTTGACAGCGCGCCAGATTGACGATTTGGCTGTTGGGCGACGTAACGATAAGACTGTATCGCATTATAGCGCGTATGTTCGAGGGCGTTCTTTAAAAAAACAAGCCGCTACGCTTCCACATTCCATTTCAAGTATTTCGGGTGTCTGGCGTGGACCACGTCGTCGAACAGGGCGCGCAATTTGGCGGTGAGCGGTCCCATGACGCCGCCGCCAATGGGACGGTAATCCACCCTGGTGGCGGCGACAATTTGGGCGGCGGTGCCGGTCATAAAGACTTCCTCCGCAAGAAAAACTTCGCTGCGGTCTATGGAGCGTTCCACAACTTCAACGCCCAATTCCTCCCGCGCCAGTTCAATGATTGAACGGCGGGTAATGCCTTCGAGGATGTTGTCTGTCGGAGGCGGCGTAACCAGTTTCCCGTCCCGCACCATGAAGAAATTCATCGCCGAACCTTCGGAGACGTGACCGTCCTGGTCCAGCACGATGGCTTCGTCAAAGCCGGCGCGGTTGGCGTCGGTCTTGATGAGCGCGGAGTTGGCGTACGCGCCCGAAATCTTTCCGCGCGCGGGAATGACGTTGTCGTCCACCCGCCGCCAGGAGGAAAAGGTCAGGTGAGCGTCCGAATCGTTCGCAAGGTATTTATCGAAAGCGGTGACGAACATACAGAAGTCGTCGCGCAGGTTATGCAGGCGGACGCCAACGCCAAAATCCGCCTTGTAGATGGTGGGACGAAGGTAGACGTCCTCGCGCCAGTCGTCGGCGCGCAGCAATTCAATCGTCAAATCTATCAGCGCCCGCTCGTCGTAGGGAATGGACATGGACATAATTTTCGCCGAGTCGAGCAAACGGCGGAAATGCTCGTAAGGGCGAAAGATAAAAAGGCGTTCCTTTTCCCCGCTCCAATAGGCGCGCATCCCGCTAAACACGGTTGTGCCGTACATAAAGCCATGCGCGGCGACGCTAATTTTCGCCTCCGCCAGCGGAACAATCTTCCCCTCAAAAAAAGCGTGTTTCGACAAATCCATAAGACGCCTCCGGTTTGAAGTTGGAAGGGAAAACTCCCCCGGCATTATAACCGTCCCTGTAAGATAAACAACCGTCCCGCAGGTTCGGCTTCAACCCGCGGGACGGCTTGGCGCGCGCCGCCAATTTATTTTAACTTTAATACGCGATGCAAACGGTCGAGAGACTTTTCAGGATGGTCAAACAGAATGCCCATCATGCCGACTTTCTGGCAGCCGGTGATGTTTTCGGGAAAGTCGTCCACAAAGATGGCTTCACTCGCGCCGACTTTGGCTTGCTCCAGCGCAAGCCGATAGATTCGCTCCGAAGGTTTGACCGCGCCCACCTCCGCCGAAATGACGACTGTATCGAACAAGTCAAGCAATTTTTCTTTGGCGAGGAAACCGCGCAAGCCGTTCCAAGCGTTGGAAATCAGCCCAGTGTGGACGCTGCCGCGCAGGGAGCGAATATACTCAACAAGGTCGCGGTCAACGACGTCGCCGCCGAAGAACTGGTCGCGGAAGGGCTTGCTCTCTGCGGCGGGCAGATGGAAACGCTTCAACACGTTCGCCCAATGTTCCTCTTCGGTAATCTCGCCCAGCGCGGCGCGGCGCGCCGATTCGGAATTAAAAACCAGGCGCTCCATGTCTTCATAGTCCATGTTGAAACGTTCAGCCAGTTTCTGGCGCGGCGCTTGAAATTCGGTGCGCATCAGCACGCCGCCAAAATCGAAAAATACAGCGCAAATCGCCATTACTGTTTCTTGGTTTTAGACGCGGAAGTCTTGGCGGCAGGCTTCTTCGCCTTTGGCGCGCTTGAAGTCTTAGGCGCGGACGCGGGCTTTTTTCCAGCGGAAGGCTTGGGCGCAGCGGACGGTTTCTTTGCCTTCGCGGGGACTGCGGCGGTTTTTTCAGCGCCCTTCTTTGCGGCGGGTTTCTTTTCGGCAGGCTGCTTCTTCTTCGCTGCGCTTTTCGCGGCTTTGGGCAGCGGCTCGGTCTTGAGCGCGGCGACGGCGGAGGTTTCCGCGCTGGGCGTAGGCGGCGGGGTTTCCTGCGGCGCGGAAGCCATTTCTTTGGCGGCTGCCTGCCAGTTGGGGAAGAATAATTCCATCCGCTGGCGCGAAATGGAATTGGCGCGGCGGCAGCGCGGACAGTGCGCGTCATAGTGGTTCTGATGTCGTTCATTCATCGCAATAATCGCGTTCAACATCTCGGCGCGTCCCAGGGTAAACGGGGTCTGGCAATAGATACAGCGCAGGTTCATAAGAGAATTTCCTTTCCTGTCTTGCAAATATGCGTTGATTCTACACTGAATTGACAAGCCGCGCGCATCCAACTTTTGGCTTAATCTTCGGCGCTGCGCCCAGGACGGAGTTCCTTTTCGTAGGTGGCAAACTCGCTGGCTACATACATTCCCGCCCGCTGATAGAGACGGGTTGCGCCGCTGGGGTTGGCTGAGTCGACGCCAAGCCCAATGACGGTCGCGCCGCGTTTATAAAATTCGCCAAAGGAATGCAGGAGCAGGGCAAGTCCCAACCCTCTCCTGCGCCACGGGCGGCGGACTCCCAGAGAGCCAATCCAACCAATCCCCATGCGGAAGCGATTCTGCGAAAAACCGGCAACCTGCTCCCCGTCCCAAGCGACCATCCACAAACTTGGGTCGAAATCAGAACGCCCGAATTTGCGGTGAGACCACACTTCGTAAGAACTCTCGCGACTCCCCCAATGGTCGCGGAAGGCTTCGTTATCCGCCCGCCAAACGGCGACGGCATGTTCGTCCTTAATAAAAGGACGCAATTCGACGCCTTCAGGAAAGGCGGCGGGCGCAGGGGGAGCGGTCAATTTGACTTCCATCCGCCAGTGATAGCGGACGGGGAAATACCCCTCGGACTTGAAAAGGTCGTGTCCCGCGCGGTCCTTGTTGTCAATCGTGTTGCGAATGAAAACGCGCAGGTCGGGCGCGGCGAGTTTCATTTCCTCACGAGCCCGCGATTCCACGGCTTGCAACATCGCCCTGCCGACGCCAAGTCCCTTGAACTGCGGATGAACGTAGCCGTCGGCTTGAAAGTCGTGATAGATGCCCTGCGGGTGGAAAAAGTCCTCGTACCCGACAATGCGCCCATCCTGCGTTTCAACCACAAAGGCGTCGCGTTCGATGTCAAAACCTTCGTTCTTCCAAGCATTTTTCAATTCCTCGGCGGTCGTTGCAACTGTCACATCGCCGTCCGCCTCGCAGACCTCGTAGATGAGTTTCGCCACCGCATCCGCATCCGTCCAGCGGGTCAGACGCAGTTTCAAATCCTCCCTCAGCGTCGTCGAAGGGAGTGGGATTGAAGTTTGTTTCACGGATTCATCTCCTTCCATTCCTCCGCCAGGATACCCATGTAGAGGATGTCCCAGCGTTTGCCGTCGCGCAGTAACGCGCCCCGCAGGCGTCCTTCGTGACGGAAGCCCGCCTTTTCATAGGAGCGGATGGCGCGCGGGTTATATTCAAAAACGGTCAGCGTGACGCGGCGCAGGTTGAGTTCGGCGAAGGCAAAACGCAAAATAATCTTCATGGCGTCGGTTCCGTAGCCTTTGCCCCAATCGTTGCGGTCGCCAATCCCCAGCCCAACGAAGGCGTCGCGCGAACCCCATTCGTTGACCACGTCCAGGTTAATGTCGCCAAGCAGGCGGTTATCCTCCAATTTGCGAATGCTGAAAAAATGATTCGCCGGATTCTCCTCCTTGACCATTTTCTCAAAAAATTTCGTTTCCGATTTTTCGGAATATAGAGCGGACGCCTCCGAGCCAAAGAGGCGTTGAAGTTCCGAGTCGCGCATCCAGTTGAAGTAGGCTTTGGCGATTTCCTCAGGGTCGAAAGCCGAGAGCCTGACCAAATCGCCGCTGAGAATGTCTTTCATAAACGCGCTCCTTGTTGAGCAAGCCATTCCTCGCGCAGGATTCCCATCCACAGGCTGTCGTAATGAACGCCGTCGCGCAGTCCTTCGCCGCGCATTCTTCCTTCCATGACAAAGCCGCATTTTTCATAGGACTTGCGAGCGCGCTCGTTGTAAGCGTGAAGCCCCAAAGAGACGCGGCGCAGGTTGAGTTCGAGGAATCCGTATTGCAGGATGAGACGCACGGCGTCTGTGCCATACCCCCTGCCCCAGTAGGCGCGGTCGCCGATGAAAATGCCCATCCAGGCTTCGGCGTGCGTCCACGAAGCGACCCACAAACTGACGCCGCCAATCAACGCATCGTCCGCCAGCGCGCGAATCCAAAATCGAAAGGACTGCGGGTTGTTTTCAGCCCGCTTTTCGACGTATTCCTTTAATTTTTTCTCAGACCACAACTGAGCGGGGCTGTCATCGGCAAGACGGCGCTGCTCCGTATCCTGATTCCATTTGGAGAGCGACTTTGCCAGCGCTTCGGGCGCTTCGTCTGTCAGGCGGACGAGGGTTCCGCGATATAGGTCTTTCATCGCTTTACCCTCGCCCGTTAACGCGTTCCCGCCACTCCGATTGGAGCAGCCCAAAAGAGACGAGGTCCCAAAATTCGCCGTCGCGGTTCAACGCTTTGCGCCTGCGGATTTCTTCCATGAAACCGAACTTCTGAAAAAGTCTCATCGCGCCTTCGTTGTAGGCGGGGACAACCGCCGTTACGCGATAGAGATTAATCTCGCCGAAAGCGTAGCGCAAAAGCATGGTCAACGCCTGCGAGCCGTATCCCTTGCGGCGGTCTTGGGGCGAGCCGATACCCAGGCGGATATAACCGTTGCCGTTCGTCCAACTGACCCATTCAATGAGCGCTTTGCCAATCAAGCGGTCATCCTCGCGGGCGCGAATGGTGAAATAGAACAGGTTTTTTTCCTCGTCCATTTCCTTTTCGATAGCTTCATACTGCTTCTTGACCATCGCCGGCGAAAGCGGACGGGCGGGTTTCAGGTCGAAGAGACGCATGAATTCGGCGTCATGCGTCCATTTGGATTCGATTTCGGGATGCGTTTCGTAGTCAATGGGACCAAAACGGACATCCTGCGCTTCGAACAATTGGGTTTGTATGTCAAGCATGGTTTCCTCCAAAATAAAAAAAACGGCTATGGGGTTGACCCAAAGCCGCTTAAGGGGGATGTTAAACAAAAACGGCTGCGGGTCGCGCCCGCAGCCGTAAGACGACTAGACAAGTCTAACGGCGAACAGGCGCACTACGAGAATCAAGACCGCCATCGCTGATGGAAGGTAGAACGACGTAAAACTTATTCATAAACATCGGGCGTGCGCCTCCTTTCGTTAGATTTGCTTTTCCTTCAAACGGACGTCAGTGTATCACGCGGGGGGAAAATGCGTCAAGGTTTTTTATCTTCCGCGCCGCCGGGCTGGTTTCGCTTCCGCCAACTCCCTCACGCGATTAACAAGATAAACCAAAGGATAAGCCACCAGAATAGCCAGGTCCATTAAAGCAAAGATAAGAGAAAGTTTCATCTTGAGCCTCCTTTCGACGATAAACATTACGTTGATTCAATTCTACAATCGGCGGAGGGCAAAGTCAACTTGATAAGCCGTCGCGCTAATAAAACGCAAACATCCCCGGCGAGGGGGACG
>JAIWOB010000010.1 GCA_020217065.1 Chloroflexota bacterium
TTCAAAGTGCGCATGTCCACCCGGCTCAACCACATGAAAAGAATCAGAATGAAAATCAACAGCGCATTCCATTCGGGGGTCGCCACAAACATCGGAAATAGGCTGACGACCAACATGAAAAACATCTTCACAAAAGGGTGAACCTTGTAAATGGGAGAATAGGTTGGAACGTATCCTAACAAAGTCTTATTCATAATCAGCCCGTCCATCAAGAAACGAACAGGTAGCGTCGCAGAGACGCTACCTGTTGAGGCTACATTTTGCAGCGATTACGACCACCAGCGTTTCACGAAGGCTGGAGTGCGAATCACGACTCCTGAAAGAGCCTTAAGAAGGATGAAGTTGAACACCAGCCCGGCGATTACATTGCCGCCGAACCAACCCCAGATGAAGAGCGGCAGGGAATCAGTGGTGAGAAGTCCAAAACCTTTGAGCACAACCAAAGGCGACCAAAGAGCGCCAAAAGCGCTGGAAAGCACCATTGCCAACAGGAGAATTCCATAATCCCGGCCGGTCTTCAAGCGCGGGTCAAGCTTAAAGCGGCGGAAAACCCAGGCAGGCAGGAACGCCTGCACAAAATTCGCCGGGATATAAGCCGCCGACACATAAAACGGCGTTCCGGCGATGGCATTGGAGAAAAACGGGAAGATTGTCCCTGCCAATACGCCCCACGCCCCAAACCAGACAGAACCAACCTGTTGAACGGCAATTCCTGTCCAAAAGAAGTTAACGCCAAACCCTAACGGAAAACTGATGCTGCCAAAAGCGCCAACGACAAAGCCAATTCCAATCAACAGGGCGGTAATGACGATGTGGATAACGCCAACAGAGCGTCGTTCGCCGGGTTGCACCTCCCAAATTTGCTCAGCGGTCAATTCATTGGAAGCGGTTTGATTAGACATCTTTTCTCCTTTCTCAAATTACACGATGTGAAACAATGAAAAAAAAGATACGAGTCTGGGTCGCTAATTTTAGCGTTTCACCTCCTGCGCTTTGGCATTAACACAAATGGGAAATTTCAACGACTTTGACAGCGTTAATTATATTACACGGAAAAGACGGAATCAAATTATGAATGTAACGAATATTGTCTGACAAATGTCGAGCGAACAGTTACATATCTCCTTGATTATGATTTCAGTTCTTATCTAACTTCTGAGGCGGAGAAGTCTCCATTGACAGCGCTCACAAAATCCGCGAACAAGCCGTAGGCGGTTTCGACGGGACCGCCCTGCATCCCCGGACGTTCGGAGAGGACAATGGAATAGTCGGGAACAACGTCGGTGCGGAAGGTAATGCCTGTGCTGGAATTCATCATTCCATAAAGCGGGGAGGAAGAATCCACAAGTTGCGGAGCGACGCTGGCTTCGACCTTATCTCCGACTTTTTCGGCGGAGCAAACCAATTTGTAACGTTTTCCTTCGGCTTTGGCTTTAGCAATCATTTCAGAAGTGATGCCGCGAATGCCGGTCGGGTTGACCTGCTGTGGAGTCATCGGAACGCCCATCAACACCGTGACCAGCGCCGCGACCTTGATTGCCGCATCCCACCCGTCCACATCGTTTGTGGGGTCGGCTTCCGCGACGCCAACCGACTGGCAGTATTTGACCGCATCTTCATAGGATTCGCCGTTTTCCATACGCGAGAGGATGATGTTTGTGGTGGCGTTGAAAATTCCCTTCACGGAGAAAAGTTCCGCCAGAGGGAAGGTTTGGCGAAAGACGGAGAAGACAGGCGCGCCGCCTAAAACGGTGGATTCGAACCTAAACTGCCTGCCTTTGGACTTGGCAAGCGCGGTCAACTCGCGGTAGCCATGCACCACAGGACCTTTGTTGGCGGTAATGGCGTGCATTCCCAAATTCAACGCCGCGCGGATGTGGTCGAGGGCGGGCTGCCCCGACTGCGTGTTGACAGGCGTGTTTTCAAACATCGCATCGGCGGCTGATTTCTGAATGACTTCGAGGGAATTGACAACGGGAACGACGGAAAGCGAGGCAATGGATTGTCCGCTTTCGACGAGTTCGAGGGCTTTGAGGATATCGAGTCCATCGGGGTTCACGGCAAAACCATGTTTGCCGGTGGAAATCCCCGTGACCGAGAAGGCGATGCCTTGCGCTTTAAGCGAATCCTGCTTGCGAAGGAAGAGGCGCGCCAGCGCGCGGGCAACGTTGCCGAAACCGATGAAGGCAAATTTGTAGCGCATGAGTTCAATTCTCCTGTGTCAAGCGTTTCAGCGTCAAGCGTTCCCGGTCGCGCTGCGACGAATCACGGGAACACAGGAACGCTTTTAAATTGGCGGATATGGAAAAGCCCGTCTATCCTGCGGGGGGCGAGGGAAGACTCTTTCAACCAGCAGCCTTTGGGCGCGGTGCTGAAGGGCGGCGATTTCCTCAGGGCTGAGGTAAGGCTCAAGAACGGCGGACCAACTTTGGGCTTGGGAAAGGGGAGCAAGCAACTCGTCGGGAATGGCATGTCCGGCAAAATCCCAAATCACAGTGCGGAGTTTCTCCTCTTCGTGAAAACAAAGCCCGTGGTCAATGGCGTACAGTTTATGAGTCCCATCCTCGAAGAAGACATGGCTGCCCTTGCGGTCGGCGTTGTTGGCAAGCAGGTCGAAGAGAACGACAGGTTTGAGCGCTTCCCTGTCTTCGGGCGTGAAGTTGAAGTAGTGATATTGAACGTCATAACGGATAAACTGCTGGAGCGAACCGCGCCCGAAACGCCCGTCCTCGCGCAAGGCGGTGATGGGAACAAAATCAAAGCCAAGTTGTTCGCTCAAAAGATAAGCGGCGACTTCGCGCTGCGCCAGCGTATTTTCGGGAAAGTCCCAAAGCGGCTGCTCGCCGCGGCTTGGCTTGTATACGGCTTGGTAAGTCTCGCCGTTGTAATGTACGTCCACGAGAAAAGTGTAATTGCTTCCCAAAACAAACTGCCCCTTCAAGTCATATTTTCCAAATTGAAGGGCGTTTTTTATTTCTTCCGGTAAGGGAGTATTTTTCACAACGACTATCAGACTATCGGACTATTAGACTATTCGACTAATGCAAATGCCCGTTTTTCTTGGGGCAAAAATGCCCTTCGGGTTCCATAGGCTGACCGCATTGTGGACAGATGGGACGCCCGCGCGCAACCACATCCGCGCCCCAGCGGGCAAGTTTACGCGCCTGTTCGCGGGTTGTCCAAAAACGCACTTGCGCGGCGGTTTCAGGGTCTTCCTCTTCAGTAAGAAGCTCTTTTACGAAGACGACGACGCGGTCGCGGTCGCGGTCATAGCCCAAGCCGATTTCGCCCGCGCGAAAGAGAGGGTCCACCGGGGGGTTAATGCGCATTTGCGCCTCGATAAATTCCCCGCCGGCTTCGCCAAGCGTCGGATTTTGGCGCTGAATTTGCGAAAGAAACTGCTCGATGCCGATGGCGAGCGATTGCAGTTGAGCCTTTTCTATCAGGACAGTAATGGTGCGCTGGTCTTGATAGGCTTGCAGATAAAAAACGCGCTGTCCAGGAACGCCGATGGCGTCGGCGGTGATATGGTCGCAGGGGTCAACGTCAATTTCAAAACGGGGCATAGGCTACCTATCTATAGACCTGGCAGATTTCTAAAACCTGTCAGGTCTTGACGATAATTTTTCGTAGTATACCAGACTGCCGCTCATGTATAATCCGCGCAAGCCAAAGGAGAACCCCATGTATGACAGGAAAAAACTGGATGAATTAAAAAGTTCGCTGAAAAAATGGGAGGAGACTTCCCTGCAAAAGGCGCTGACTCAAATGCCCGAACGCAGGGAGAAATTTGTCACCGTCTCGTCCGAGCCAATTCGCCGCTTATATACCCCGCTCGACGCGGCGGATTTGGATTACGCCGCCGATTTAGGGCTGCCGGGCGAATACCCCTTTACGCGCGGAGTCCACCCCACCCTGCATCGCGGCAAGTTATGGACGATGCGAATGTTTGCAGGCTTTGGGACTGCCGAGGAGACCAACCGGCGTTTCAAGTATCTGCTGGAACAGGGTCAGACGGGCTTGAGCGTCGCCTTCGACCTGCCGACCTTGATGGGGTACGACACCGACGCTCCTGAAGCGCTGGGCGAATTTGGCAAGTGCGGCGTGGCAATCTCCTCGCTGAAAGACATGGAGATTTTGCTCGACGGCATTCAACTCGACAAGGTATCTTCGAGCATGACCATCAACTCGCCCGCCGCCGTCATCTGGGCGATGTACATTGCCGCCGCCGAAAACAAGGGCGTGCGACCAGACCAGTTGCGGGGGACAATCCAAAACGACATCCTCAAGGAGTTCATCGCCCAAAAGGAATTCATCTTCCCGCCAGAGCCTTCGATGCGGCTGGTGGTGGACACGATGGAGTTCGGCGCGCAGAAAGTTCCGCAATGGAACACAATCTCCATCAGCGGTTATCACATCCGCGAGGCGGGTTCGACCGCCGCGCAGGAGCTCGCGTTTACGCTGGCGGACGGCATGGAATACGTCCGCTGGGGAATAGCGCGCGGCATGGACGTGGACCAGTTCGCGCCGCGTCTGTCGTTCTTCTTCAACGCGCACAACGACTTCTTCGAGGAGATTGCCAAGTACCGCGCCGCGCGTCGGATTTGGGCGCGCGAGATGCGCGAAACCTTCAAAGCCAAAGACCCGCGCTCGTGGCTGCTCCGTTTTCACACGCAGACGGCGGGCGCCAGTCTGACGGCGCAACAACCCGAAAACAACGTCGTGCGCGTCGCGCTTCAAGCGCTGGCTGCTGTGTTAGGCGGAACTCAAAGCCTGCACACCAATTCCCTCGATGAAGCCCTCGCCCTGCCGTCCGAACAGGCGGTGACGATTGCCCTGCGCACCCAGCAAATTATCGCCGAGGAATCGGGCGCCGCCAATACGGTGGACCCGCTGGGCGGCAGTTTCTTCGTCGAAACGCAGACGAACCGCATCGAGAAGCAAGCGTATGATTATTTCCGCCGCGTCGAAGAACTGGGCGGCGTGCTTCCCTCCATCGAAAAAGGATTCTTCCAAAGCGAAATCGCCGAAGCCGCATACCGCTATCAGCGCGAAATTGATTTGGGCGAGCGCAAAATCGTCGGCGTCAACGCCTATACGGAAGACAAGCCGTTGACCATTCCCATCCTCCAAATGGACCCCGACGGCTACGAGCGACAGGTCAATCGCCTGAACGAAGTCCGCAAGACGCGGGACAACGGACGGGTAGGGCAAACGCTCGACAGGCTGCGGATTGCCTGCGAAGGAACGGAAAACGCCATGCCCCATATTATGGAATGCGTCCATGCCTACGCCACGCTGGGCGAAATTGTCGGCGTAATGAAGGGGGCGTTTGGCGAATATCAGGAGTCGACAGCAATTTAGGAGAAATTTCCGCCCAAATGGGAAGAAGGGTCACAAGGAATTCCTTTGCGACCCTTCTTTTATTTGGTTGAGAGTGTGACAAAAGTCACAACAAATTAGACTATATTGGGATACAATTTTTTCATCATTAATCTTCCTCTCAGAAAAAACGCAACCAAGAGGATTTTTTATCAACCCATATTAGAGAGAGGTTAGCGCATGACAAAAACACCAATCGTTATCGCCCTTGTTGCCGCCGTCATCGCATTCGGCACATTCGCCTATGCCACCGACGCCCCCGCCATGATGGGCAGCGAACCCGAAACCTGCGCCACCTGTCATGTGATGGACGCAGTGTATGAGAACTGGTATCACGGCGCGCACCAATCCTGGGCAACTTGCAGCGACTGTCACCTGCCCCACGACAACGCGGTTGCGTACTACTTTGAGAAGGGACGCACGGGTATGCACGACGCCTACGTCTTCTCGACGGGAACCGCCCCCCAAGTCATTCGCGCCACCGACCATACAAAAGAAATCATCCAAGACAACTGCATTCGCTGCCACGAACAGACGGTGGAAAGCGTGGTGATGGGCGCACAGGAATTCGACCGAAAATGCTGGGACTGTCACCGCAGCGTAGCGCACGGACAGCGCGGAATCTCGCTTGTTCCCCTGCCCGACAACGTCATCTATAGCAAATAAAAATTTTAAGGAGAATGCACATGAATCGCTCTATTACTTTCATTCTTGCCGGTGTAATTGTCCTGTTGGCTGCGGCTCTGACAGGAACGCTTATCTTCATGAAGAACCAGCCCCCGCAGGAACGTTCCTTTGAGCCGCTGGTCGAGGTCAAGGCAATGGAGCCTGATTCCTCCGTCTGGGGACAAAACTTCCCCAACCAGTACGACTCGCTGATGAAAACCAAGACTAACAACGCCGACACCAAATATGGCGGCTCTTCAGCGTTCTCATGGCTCGAGCGCGACCCGCGCCAGAAGATTCTGTTCGCGGGCATGCCTTTTAGCAAAGACTATAACGACGACCGCGGTCACGCCAACGCCCTCGAAGACGTCAACGCCACCAAGCGCGTCAACTGGGACGTGAACGACCCCAAGCGCACGCCCGGCACCTGCTATTCCTGCAAATCGTCCGACAACCCCGCTCTGTGGGCTGAGATGGGAATGGAAGCCTACGACAAGATGGCGTTTGCCGACCTGAGCAAACAGGTCAACAACGCAATCGGCTGCGCCAACTGCCACGAGGCGGGAACCATGCGTCTTATCGTCACCAATCCCGCTCTAGAAGAAGCGCTCAAGGCGCAGGGCAAAGATTGGAAGACCTTCTCGCGTCAGGAAATGCGAACGGTGGTCTGCGCCAATTGTCATGTCGAATATTACTTCAAAGGCGATGGCAAGTATTTGACCTTCCCTTGGGCGGACGGCACAGACGTGGACAGTATGATTTCTTATTACGAAGAACTTGGTTTCAAAGACTGGGAATACCCCGACGCCAAAACCCCCATGCTGAAAGCGCAGCACCCCGAATATGAAATGTTTACGCAAGGCAGCACGCACTACAACGCCGGCGTCGCCTGCGCCGACTGCCACATGCCCTATGTCCGCGACGGCGCGGCAAAGTATTCCTCGCATGACGTTCACAGCCCGCTGCTGAATCCCGTCCAGGCTTGCGGACAATGCCACACCGACACAGACTATGTGGTCGAGCGCGCGGGCATTATCCAAGACCAGGTTGCCGAAACCAAGATTGCGACCGAAGACGCCATCATTGACGCCATCAACGCCATCAAAGCCGCCGCCGCCAATCCCAACGCCGACGCCGCCCTGCTGGACCAGGCGCGAAAACTGCACCGCGAAGCGCAGTTTAAGTGGGACTTTGTTTCGGCTGAAAACAGCACGGGCTTCCACAACCCCGAATACGCCCTGAAACTGCTGGCGGAAGCGACCAACACGGCGCGTCAAGCGCAGATGCTCGCCGCCCAATCTGTTGGCGACATGTCCCTGCTGGCAACCGGCGTCTATTACGCTCCTCCCGCCCAATAGAGCCGCCCTTCCTCATAAAAAGACTAAAAGACTCCCTCGTTTGAAGGGAGTCTTTCTCTTTCAACCGCCTGGCTTATACTCGAAGCGGTAGCCGTGAATATTCACATACGGCTGCCATTGCCTGTAACTGACGGCTCGGACTCTGCGCCGGACTTCGTCCGCGCTCATTTCGGGCGTAATCCTGAATAACTCGTTGAATTGTTTTCGGGAAAAGGGCGGGCGCGTCCAGGTTTCCGTCGAAACGGGCAACTCCCCGCCCCGCGCCATGATTTCCGCAATCTCGAAGAACAAGGCAATCTGATTTTCATAAGTGCGCGCCAGCAATTCTTCCACGCCGTCTTCGGGATAAACGGGAAAACGCCTGACCTTGATAATCCTGCCCGTGTCCACTTTACGCGCCATGTGATGACAGGTCACGCCGTATTCTTTTGCGTCTTCGTACAGGGCAAAGTTGTTGCAGCCAATGCCGGGATATTCGGGAGAAGCGGGATGAAAATTGACAGCGGCGATTCGGGCGCGCTCCAACAAATCCTGCGGGACCACCCAGCGCGAGAGATAGGAGATGATGTAATCTCCCTCCCACCTGCGAATGTCGTCCGGCAGCGGGTCGCCCCACTTACCCAGACAAAACGCCACGCGGGCAAAATGTTTCCGGCAATAGTCCAGGGCGCGAGCGCAGTCCGAGTCCCCGGCTTTGCCGAGAAAAAGCAGGGAAAAATCAGGCATGGAATAATTTACAGGGAAATATATTCCCGCAAACTGTGCTGCACGGCGTAGGCGGCGGCTTCAGCGCGGTTATTGACGTTCAACTTCGAGAGGATGCTCGAAACATAATTCCGCACCGTGCCTTCGCCGAGGAACAGGCTCTTGGCGATTTCACGGTTGGTCTTGCCTTCCGAAACCAGCAGCAAGACGTGTTTCTCCTGCTGGCTCAAATGTGAAAAAGCGGAAGCCTCTTCCTCCTTGACCGCGCGCCGCACTTCCTGAAAGACCCGCTGGGTCACGGCGGGGTCGAGCAGCGCCTCTCCGCGCCCTACCGACTCAATCGCCTTAACGAGGTCCTCGCTGCCGATTTGCTTCAAGACATATCCCGAAGCGCCGGCGCGGATGGCGGAAAAGAGCATCTCGTCTTCGGCGTAAGAGGTCAGCATGAGGACTTTGGTCTCAGGGTATTGATTAACGATTTGCTCGCAGGCGTCAATGCCCGACGTGCCAGGCAGTCGAATATCCATAACCACCACGTCCGGCTTCAGCGCCTCCACCTGCTCCAGCGCCTCGCGCGCCGAGCCCGCCTCGCCCACCACGTCGAATTGCGGATGGCGTTCCAGCAGGGACTTCAAACCGATACGCACCAATTCGTGGTCGTCCACTAGAATAATTCGTTGCTTTTTCATACGCTAATTCTACTCTAAATCGGTCAGAATAGGCGGGTTCAATTCCCTTTCAACTTCTTTACGTCCAACAAATGTTCTTTGATATGCGCCAGGCTGCGCTCCACCCAAAATTGCAGAGTCAGCCCGCGCCCGAGTTCCGGGTGACTTCCTTGCCGCGACCAGACTTCGCGCGGCGTCCCGCTCAAAGCGGCGCATAGTTCGTCTACATCCTGAGTTAACTCGTTCAAAATTCCGGCGAGCGGCTCCTGCGGATTGTAGTAAGCCGCCATCCACTCATCGGCGTCAAACGCCTCAAATTGGGGATTATCCTCCAGCAGAGTCCGCCTGACGCGCGCGCCATAGACCAGTCTTTGCACATCGCGGGTGTGCGACGCAATCTGATGCAGATTCCAGCCGCTGCCGTCTCTCGCAAACGGGTCGCCGGACGCTTCGCAGGCGGCGCGGAACTCCCGCGCGGCTTCATGAAAACGATTGAGAAGTCTCTCGCGGTATTCGCTCAATTCCTTCATTCCGCCTCCAAAACGGACATTACAACCTTGACGACATCCGCCGAGTTTTCGATTGCGCGGACTCGAATTCCCAGCGGACTTAATTCCGAATTTGCGGATTGGGACAACGCCCTCAGTCCCGCCATACTTGCGCGATACGCCGCGCCCAAACCTGATTCTGTCACGATATTGAGAATCGCCCCCCAGCCTTTGCCCCGCATCGCACGCCCCGCAGATTGCATCATCAGGAACGCGCCCGTCAGGTTGACGTCCAGCGCGCGATGCCAATCCCACTCGTCCATCTCCAGCAAGGGGGCGCGCGGCTCCACCGCCGCGTGATTAACCAAAATGTCCACGCCGCCAAACTCCTCCGTCACGTCGTTGACCAGAGTTTGCGCGCCGACCTGTTTGGCGACGTCCTCGATATAGGCTTTGGCGCGCCCGCCACGAGAAAGAATCTCCGAGACGAGCGGCTCCAGATTGACGGGGGAAATATCGTTCGCCGCCACAACCGCGCCGCGTTCCGCAAACGCGAAAGCCAGCGCGCGCCCCGTTCCCTTTCCAGCTCCGGTGATTAGAACCACCTTGTCTTTTAGCGCGGTCATCTCTTACCTTTCAATTTACGACGTTCAACGTTGCGCTTCGCACACGGGAATTGTATCCGGGTTAAGATTGGCGTTCAACGACAGTCCAAAATAGGGCGTGGGGTCGT
>JAIWOB010000011.1 GCA_020217065.1 Chloroflexota bacterium
GTCCGCGCTGGTAGTCGGCGACCAGGCGGGTCACCGCCAGCGGATTCTTCGCCTCGTGAAAGTTGACGATTTGCCGGTCCGCGTGAGTTTGGAAGGATGTGAACGCCGCCAGAAAATAAATCGCTTCGAGGACGGAGGTCTTGCCCTGCGCGTTGCTCCCGACCAACACGACAGCCCGCCGTGGAAGTTCCAAGTCCAGGCGGGCGAGACTGCGGAAGTTGGTGAGGGAGAGATGTTTTAAATACATGGGTCGAAGGCTGCAGGTCAAAGGTTGAAAGCCAAAGACCTTCGACCTTTGACCTGCTTTTCATCACACGTTGTCTTCCACTTCTTCCTTTGGCTGCCAGACGCGCGCCGCAAGGTCGGTGAAGACCACGCCGTTCAGATGGTCAATTTCATGCTGGAAGATGCGCGCCAGCCAGCCAGCCGCTTTCAACTTGACAGGCTTGCCGTGACGATTCAACGCCTTGACTTGAATCGCTTCGTGCCGCTCCACCTCGCCGACTAAACCGGGGATGGAAAGGCAGCCTTCAACGCCCATGACCTTTTCTTCAGAGGCTTTGATAATCTCGGGGTTAATGACGACGTACAACCGCTTCGGTTTAGGCGGTTTGGGGGCAACCTCCGCGCCCTCGGCGGCAGATTCTTCGTTTTCTTCATCCTCTTCCGCATACTCGATAACGGCGAGGCGTTCCGAAACGCCGACCTGCGGCGCGGCAAGCCCCACGCCGGGGGCGGCGCGCATGGTTTCAATCATGTCGTCAATTAATACCTGTAAATCTTTGCCGAAGTTCGTCACAGGTTTCGCCTTGCGCCGCAAAACGGGGTCGGGCAGGGTGATGATTTGTCTTAATGCCATGTTTCCTCACAAGTTGATTTTATCCTTCGCCGCCCATCATCCCCCCTTCAAGCCCCGGCTGTTCCTCGATGTCGTCGGCGATTGGAAGATTGTCAAGGTCGGCGCCGTCTCCCTGGGGAGCGGCAGGGGCGCTTTCCTTTGGCGGCTTGGGAGGCGCGTTGAAGTCGTTGATGTTCTGGTGGTACGCCGCTATCCAGGTGGCGAAGCGTTCGCGGTCGGCGCTGCCCTCGTCTTCCTTCTTCTTCGCAATGCGCGCGGCGCGGCGGCGGTTAATATCCGCCTGAACGCTGGCGGGGTCGGCGACGTCTTGAAAATCAAAAGTCGCGCCGCCGACGGCGATTTTCACCGTCCCATAGTTGAATAAATACTGAATAATGCCGTTGCGGGTATAGGAGGTGCTGAGAATGCTGTCAATTTGCGCCGCGCGTTTTTCTTCCTTGCCAAAGGGCTTGCGGTCAATGTCGAAGATTTCGTCCGACGCCACCATGAAAATGTCGTTTTTCCAATCCACGTATTCCCAAACAAGCCACACGATGAAAGGAATGGATAACAGAGGCAGGGCAAAGGTAATGCCGTCTGGATGAAAGCCGTCTTTGAAACTTAATGCCGACTCGACAGGCGATTTCCAAAGAAAGACCAAGCGCCAAATTTGAAGCGCAAAAAGCCCCAAAATAACCGCCAGCGGTTTCCACGTCTGATGCAGGAGGACAATCCAATGCTTGTGGTAGATGACCTTGCCGGCGTCTTCTTCGCGGAGTTTAAACAAAGTGATGAAGGCGACCCACCAGAGGGGTAAATTCTGAAGATTGCGGTCCACCGTCACAATCGGCGGCAGTTCATCCAATTTGCGCTTGTCCACCGGAAGACCCAATTTTTCCCGAATGGCGTTCCGCATCACTTCCTGTTGGGAAACGGTCAACACGGACTTGACGCGCTCCCAATATTCGCGAATCATCTCCGCCGCCTGATGGGGATGGTCCACGTGGTCAAACTCCAGCCTGCCGACAAAGGTCCGCACAATGACGTTGCCATAATCGAAGATGCGCCCCAACTGGTCGGTTTCCACGCCCACCGAAAGGATGGTGCTGAGCGGCGCCTCCTCGCGGCTCTCATACAAACCGATGACCTTCTCCAGCCAGACGACGCGCTGATTGGTGACGATATAGTAATCGTTGCTCCAATCGAGGGCGTTCCACCCCGCCCAGCCAACAATGAAAACCAATGAAATCACAGCCAGCGCCTTCGATGTCACCATGTCCAGAAAAATCCCAGCGATAAACAAGCCCAGCGGAACAAGAAGAGAAAGAACGGGCGGAATCAGAGCCTGATACAGCCGGATTTTGTGCCTGCGCGCCACAAAATAAATAATTTCTTTGGGACCCAGCCATTTAAAGCGCGTGGCGCGCGCCAATTTATGGCTCTTGATGGCGACCAGAAAATTAGGCTTCAACTTCGGGTACGCTGTCAACAGGCTGTGAAAATGCTCGCGGGGCATGAACAAGAGCAGGCTGTCTTCGACGGCGGTGATGGTGGCGGAACGGCTGCGGTTTTCGACAAGCGCCTCCTCGCCGAAATAATCGCCTCCCACCAGCCAGACAATGACTTCTTCATCCCCTTTTTTCTCGTTTGGGCGGGTCACGTTCACCTTGCCCTTGAAGACGACGTAAAAACCGTCGGGCTTGTCGCCGCGTTTGAAGATAACCTGACCCGCAGGGACTTCCCTCTCTTCAAATTTGACGGCAATCCCCGCCAGTTGGTCCTCCTTTAAACCGTTGAAGAGATGAATTCTATTAATAAGGTTGACGCGCTGCCTGAGTTCAATCACGGAGCGATTCTATCAAATTTCGCGCACAATGGCGCAGCCGAAAGGCGCAGATTCCGCCAGCGGCGGAAGGTCTCCCCGCAGCAGCGCCTCAACCGCTTCGAACAGAAAAAAACGCGACGGAACTTTTTTTCGGAAGGAAGCGTCGTCCACCGCGCCGCGATACCGCAGAACGCCCTGCGAATCGACGACAAAAACTTGCGGAGTGACCTGCGCCTCAAACTGGTCCGCCGCGCGGCAGTCTTCATCCAACAAGACGACGGGCAAGCGGCGCGCTTCGGCGGCAAACTGAATTGCCTCAATGGATTCGTTTTTATTCGAGGCGACGGTCAACAAAGCGACGCCCGCGCCCCACCCAGCCAGCGCGGGCAAAATCTCCTTGTCCGCGCGCTCCGAGTGCGGACACTCGCAGGACCAAAAGTTGAGAACGACGATGTTTCCGCGATAATCGCTTAAGCGATAAAGCCTGCCGTCAAGGGCGGGCAGTTCGAAATCGGGGACAAGACGGTTTAACTCCATACCTTCGGCGCTTCCGGCGGCGCATTAATCCAAAATGCCAATTCCAGCCAGTTTTTCAATCACGCCCACCACGGCGGAATTATCCAATTCTCCCATGCCCATCTCGACCATTTGCTGGAAAAGCGCGGTATTCGCAATCGCCCCAGAAATGGGAATCTCATACTCTTGAGCCGTGTCCATCACAATTCTCATGTCTTTTAATTGCATGTGCGCCTTGAAGCCCGGGCTGCGGTTGCCTTCGAACAAGCGCGGCGGTTTGACGTCCAGAGTCCAGCACTGCGCCGCGCCGCCCTTGATGGCGTCCACCACCTTGCGCGGGTCCACGCCTGCCTTTTTTGCAAAGACAAGCAGTTCGCCCATCGCCACCATCTGCGCCGCCACCATGATTTGGTTCGCTGCCTTCGCCACCTGACCCGCCCCCGGCCCGCCGACGTGGGTGATGGTTTTCCCCATCGCTTGAAGGACGGGCATGGCGCGCTGCAAGGCGGAAGCCTCTCCGCCGACCATGATGGTGAGGGTGGCGTTCTTCGCGCCAATGTCGCCGCCCGAAACGGGAGCGTCCAGCGCGTACACGCCTTTCTTCGCCAACTCCGCCGCAATCCTGCGCGCCACGGCGGGTTTGATGGTCGAATTGTCAACGAAAATCAAGCCGTCATGGGCGGCTTCAATGATTCCCCGCTCGCCAAGGACAACCTTTTCCACATCAGGAGAATCCGGCAGGTTCGTAAAGACAATATCCGCCTGCGCGGCAACCCCGGCCGGCGACGAAGCGCGCACCGCTCCTTCCGCCGCCAGTTCCTCCACAGCCGCCTGTGAGCGGTTGTGAACCGTCAAAGGGAAACCCGCTTTGAGGATGTTGCGGGCAATCGGCTTGCCCATCAATCCAAGTCCAATGTAGCCAACTTTGAGCATGTCGTCTCCTAGAAAATCAAAATGGTTTGAGAATTTTACAACCGATTGAGGGAAAATAAAAAGGCGAATGGACAAAAAGTCGTTACCGAGAAAACGGCAGACTTATCCCGCCGGTATGGGGTCGGCTGGGTTGAAAAATCTGGAGATTTTACAATCCAAAAACCTTTGAGGCGTTCCCCTGAAAACCGGCGTCAATGGGTATAATAACCGGTAACGGTAACCCATCCCGAAGCCTGATAAAAACGCTCCTTTGGGACGGCGCATTAAAAATTTGGAGGACTTATGACCATGATTATCGCCGACACCACTTGCGGGCTGCCGCGTGAATTGCTCGCCCAGCGCGGCATTCCCCTTATTCCACAGGTGGTCATGTTTGAAGAGGAAGCGTTTCACGACGACAAGGAATTGGATACCGCAACCTTTCTGAAAAAACTCAAGGCTTCCAAAACCCTGCCCAAGACGGCGGCGCCGGAGCCTCCTCTGTATTATCCGTACTTCCGCAAGGCGCAGGAAAAAGGCGAGAGCGTAATTGTCGTGGCGCCAACCGCCAAAGCCAGCGGCACCGTCCGCTCGGCGCAGACCGCCGCCCAGGAATTTCCCGCGCTGGACGTGCGCGTGGTGGACACGCAAACCATTTCCTGCAACCTCGGTTCTCTTGTGCTGTTTGCGGACGATATGGCAAAAGCGGGCGAATCCGCCGACGCGATTGTCGAAAAAATCAACGAGATGATTCCGCGCGGACGGCTGTATTTTGTGGTGGACACCCTGGAATATCTCGCCAAGGGCGGGCGCATCGGCGGGGCAAAACGGCTTCTCGCGGAACTGTTGGAGATTAAGCCCATCCTGCAAATGAAAAACGGTCAAGTCGAAGCCTTTGAGCAGCAGCGAACCAAAAAGCGCGCGCTGGCTCGGCTGGCGGATGTTGTCGCGGAACAATGCCCGGGCGGAGAAGCCTCCCGCCTGTGCGTCATCCAGGTCGAAGCGGAAAAAGAAGCCGCCGACTTTGCGGCGGAATTGAAGTCGCGCGTCAACGTTCCTCATATCCCCATTTACGAACTGCCGCCCGCCATCGTGGTCCACGCCGGACCGCGCACGATGGGTGCAGGGTTCTTTGCCTAAAATGCTGACCCTCCCCGGCTTAATTGACCCGCACGTTCACACGCGCGACCCCGGACAAACGCATAAAGAAGATTGGGACACCGTCACACAAGCCGCATTGGCGGGAGGAGTCGTTTTGCTGCTCGCCATGCCAAACGCCAAGCCGCCAATTTTCGACGCCGAAACCCTCGATTTGGCGCTGCAAAACGCAAAGCAAAAAGCCCGCTGCGACTACGCCCAATTCCTCGGCGCAGGACCCAACAACGGGGACTGGAACAAAAACAAGGATTTGCCCCCGCGCGCGGCGGGCTTGAAGATGTACCTCGATTCAACCTTCGGGGAACTGCGGCTCAACGATATGACCCTCTGGACGCCGCATTTCCAAACGTTTCCAAAAGACCTTCCCATTGTGGCGCACAGCGAAAGCCGCAGCATGGCTGCCGCCATCCTTTTTGCCGCTTTGTACGACCGTCCGCTTCACATCGCCCATATCTCGCTCAAAGAGGAAGTTTTGCTTATCAAAGCGGCGAAGGAACGCGGCGTCAAAGTCACCTGCGAAGTCTGCCCGCATCACCTGTTCCTGTCCTCCTCCCAGAGCGGGAGCGGGTTGGAAGGAGGGAGAAGCGAAGTCCGCCCGAGGCTGGCGACACAGGAAGATGTGGACAGCCTGTGGGAAAATTTGGACGTGATTGACTGCTTCGCCACGGACCACGCGCCGCACACCGCCGCCGAAAAAGACTCGGACACCCCGCCGCCCGGCTTTCCCGGGCTGGAGACAATTCTGCCTTTGTTTTTGACCGCCGTCCGAGAAAAACGCTTATCGCTGGAGACCCTCATCGAGAAGATGTATCTTAATCCAAAGCGTATCTTTCGCCTGCCCGACCAGCCAGAAACCTGGGTGGAGGTGGACGAGAATGCGGCATACGAAATCCGCGCCAGCGAACAATTCACCCGCTGCGGGTGGACGCCCTTTGAAGGCTGGAAGGTAAGAGGCAGGGTGCGGCGGGTTGTCTTGCGCGGAAAAACCTGCTTTGAGGATGGGAAAATTCTCGCCCCGCCCGGATATGGGAAAAATGTACGGGGGTAATCTGCTAACGATAGTCCAAAATACCCCCATATTTAGGGCTATCTGTCTAGACAGTTTTCTGCCCGGAGTTGTCCGAACCTGTGGATAAGTCCGAAAAAACTGTGGAAAACTTCCTTCGCCTGTGGAAAAGACATAGATTGACGCCAAAATTTTCCATAGATAAAACGCTTCCTACCCCCCATATATAGGCATCCAAAAAGGTTGTTGTCAAAATGTGGAAAAAGCCCATAAAGCGTCAAAAAAAACGTAATGAACAGGCTGATAAGTTATCCAGAAGCAATCCACAGCGGCGAAAAAAAGATTATCCCGTCCCCGCCTTACAGGCGGGGCAATATGCGGCGAAATCCCCTAGATATAGGGGATTATCGGTTTTATCCACACCATCCACAGCCCCTACTATTATTACGATTCCATGACTAATATATAACCCGCTCTTGAATCTATACCGGGTATCCTGTAAAATCGGAGTGAATCAGTCCGTACCCATCTTAGCCAACCTTGGGAGGTTGCCATGGAGATTATCAAAGTTTCAGCCAACTCCCGTACCTCAGCAGTCGCCGGGGCAATAGCGGGCGTCATCCGCGAACATAAGCGGGCGGAAGTGCAAGCCATTGGGGCTGGCGCGGTGAATCAGGCGGTCAAAGCCTGGACGCTGGCGACCGGCTATCTCAAAGCCGAGGGCGTCGAAATCGTCTGCGTCCCCGAATTTGTAGAAGTAAATATTGACGACAAGGTACGCACTGCTATCAAGATGGTGATTGAAACGCGTTAAAGGATGGAGTTTGGGAGTCAAGAACCCAAACTCCATTTGTATGATAGACAATCGAACGCAGGGCGGCGTATAATGGAGCGGAGAAATGAGCGCGTTTGCTCTGTTTCTTTTGTTTTCTTTATAATGATGAAAACCGCTAGAAAAATTTCGCGCGCGCTGCTTTTTTTCCTCCTGCTAACAGGACTGTTTTCGGAGACATTCCCGCCTGACCCGTTGGGAAGTTCTGTCCGCGCCGCGCCGATGCGCCAAGCCGCCACCGGGGTGGTAATTAGCGAATTCCGTTTCAGGGGCGACGGAATGGGGAACGATGAGTTTGTGGAGTTGTATAACCCAACCGCCTCCCCTGTGGATATCAGCGGCTGGCTGATTCGAGGGTCTAATAACGCTGGCGCGACTTCTACGCGAGCCACAATTCCCGCGCTTACCATTCTCCAACCGGGACAGTATTACCTGGTCGCCCATACCGGTTACAGCGGTCCCGCCGCCGCCGATTTGACTTATGGAACCGGCATTACCGACGACGGCGGAGTCGCTCTTACCCTTGCGGACGGAGTCACCGTCGTTGACCAGGCGGGGTTGAGCGCCGGCTCCGCATACAAAGAGGGAACGCCGCTCCCCGCCCTGACGACCAATGAAGACAGGGGTTATGAGCGCAGGGCTTCCGGGTGTTTTGACAGCGGCGATAATTCCGCCGATTTCAGTTTGATGAACCCCAGCGTTCCTAATAATAGTTTCAGCCCGTTTGCGCCTTGCGCCGATTTTTCACTGACCGTATCCGCCAACACAACAACCCCTGCCATCGGCTCGAATGTGACCTTTACGATTACGGTCTTCAACGACGGTCCAAATAACGCAACGGGCGTGACTGTCCGCAACGTTTTACCGTCTGGGTTGACTTATCTCTCCGACGACAGCGGCGGCAATTACAACAGCGGCACAGGGGATTGGGCGGTTGGCAATCTGGCAAGCGGCTCGAGCGCCGTTTTGAATCTCACCGCAACCGTTGCGACAGGCGGAATGAAAGTAAATGCGGCGGAGGTATGGGACGCCGACCAGGTGGACCCGGATTCCATCGCCGGCAATTCGTCCACAACGGAGGACGATGACGACAGCGTCACTCTCACCGTTCCAACGGTGGCGCTGACGATTGCCAACACGGTCAACAACCCCAATCCGCCTGTCGGCGCGAATGTGGTGTTCACCATCACCGTAAGCAACCCGGCGGGAAATCCATCCCCGGCGAGCGGCGTGAGCGTAAACGCGCTTTTGCCTGCCGGGTTGAATTATGTTTCCCATTCCGCGGCGTCCGGCACAACCTATAGCGGCGCGTCGGGGATATGGAGCGTTGGAAGCCTTCCTCTGGGGTCAACCGTCGCCTTGAGCGTTACGGCAAGGGTCGTGACGACCAACCCGCCGCCTTACGCGGCGACTGTTTCTTCCAATGAATTTTTACCCGCTACGGCGACAGCCGTCATCAACAACCCGCTTTCCGGCGAAGCGGACTTGCGGCTTGCGCATGACCCGCTTGCTCCGTTTACCGTCAGCGCAAGCGCGGCGGGGCAGGTCCGATTAAACCTTGTCCTCCAGAATCTTGGACCCGACAGAGCCGCCAACGTCCAGGTGCGGGATTTGCTGCCAGACGGTTTGGACTATGTTTCGCATACCGCCAGCCTCGGAACCTACAACAGCGGAGCGGGAATTTGGTTCATCTCCGAGCTGCCCGCCGGAGCCAATCCAACCCTGGGGATTACCGTCCAAGTGGCGTCGAGCGGAACTTCCACCAAGAACACGGCGGAAGTCTGGCGTTCGGACCAATATGACCCCACTTCCACCCCCGCCGACGGGAGCGGCGACGATTACACTGCGTTGGAAGTGCCGATAGCGGATTTGAGCCTTTCACAAACCGTGTCTGTGGCGGGCGGAAACGCCGTCTTTCGCATCACGATTCGCAACGACGGACCAGATAACGCATCCGGCGTAGCCGTAAGGTCGCCGTTTACGGGATACACGCTTATTTCAGACGACGGCGGCGGCTCTTTCTCCGCGGGCGTTTGGAACGTGGGAACGCTGACAAAGAATACCTCACGAACGCTCACTGTCACCACCGCATACTCCGGCTCCCTGCCTATCAATTGGGCGCAGATTTCCGCCGTCAACGAGGTGGACCCCGATTCGCGCCCCAATAATTGTTCCAATACCCTTTCGACCTGCTCTGAAGACGACGACGCCGCCGCCCCAGCCGCCGACCTTTCGCTGACTCATTCGGTCAATTACGACAACGTGGACGTGGGCGCCGACGTGGTCTTTACCATCCGCGTTACGAACAACGGTCCCGCGAATACGGGCGGCGTGCAGGTCAAATGCGTCCTGCCTGGAGGACTGACTTACCTCAACAACGACCAGGGAACGGCTTACAACAAGTCCACAGGCATCTGGACGGTGGGCGCGCTGAACGGCGGCGCGAGCGCAACGCTCAACATTACCGCCAGAGTCGCGGTGAACGGCATTCATACCAATTACGCCGAGGTGTGGAAATCAGACCAGGACGACCCCGACTCGAAGCCGGCGAACAATTCAACGGCGGAGGACGATAACGCCAGCGCTGTCGTTGTCTCTTACCGTTCCGTTATCATTAACGAAATTGCCTGGGGAGGCACCGCCGCCGGCGCCGGGGATGAATGGATGGAACTCTACAACCCCAGCGGCGCGACTGTCAACCTCAACGGCTGGACCTTGAAGTCCACTTCCGGCTCCTTGAATCTCACCCTCTCCGGCTCCATTAAATCCGGCTCTTATTTCTTGCTCGAACGGGGCGATAATTTCACCGTTTCAGATGTCGCCGCCGACCAGATTTATCAGGCGGCGGGGGCGGTTTCAAATTTGCTTTCCGATTCGGGCGAGACTCTCATTCTGCGGGATGCCGCCGGCAGG
>JAIWOB010000012.1 GCA_020217065.1 Chloroflexota bacterium
CGAGTCGGTGGTGACGAAGGACTCGATGTACGGCAGGATGGTGTTGGACAGTTCGAAGATGGCGTTGAAGCGCTCCACCGATTCGCCGAGCAATTTGCCCAGTTTCTTCGGGTCGGTCTTGGAATCGGCTTTGACGGCTTTCTTGAAAAAGACTTCCATTTCGTCAAGCATGGATTTGTATTTCTTGACGGCGGTTTTGAATTGCTTTGAATCAAGCGCGGGATAGACGTTGGTCAAATCCCAGCGGGGAGCGGATACGGTCATGGGTTTTCTCCTGTCGTATAGGGTTGGCTTAAGTATAACGGCTTTTCCAAGCAAACAGCCGCGAAGATTTCTTCGCGGCTGTCGTACAAAGAAAAAGAGCTGAGTTACTTCTTGGTCAGCGCCTGAACGATGACCATGCCGCCCATGCCAATCAAAACGAGGGCAATCAGCGCCGTCCACGGGATGGCGGCAAGCGCGCCCCAGAGAAATTCAAACACGACAACGATGGCGATGAAGAAAAAGAAGCTTCCCGCCGCTTCCTTCATCCTGCCGCGAATCATCAACTCTGTCGCGCTTGCCGCGCCAACGACCAGCATGACGCCGGGCCACCACCAGTCAAAAAAATACAGAACGCCCGCGCCAATCAGGATAACTCCCCACGAAACGCTCGAAGCCAGTTGTTTATTGTTCATTTGAAGATTCCTTGTTTTGAAATTTGAATTTCAAGGTTTTGTTACGGGCGCACGCCCAGCATATCCGCCGCTTCGAGCATGGTCAAACCCGCGGCGTCCGACAAAGGATGTTTCGCGCGTTCCGCGTCAATGGCGGCTTGCAATTCGGGGCTTGCCAGCGCGCGCAGATGGTCGAGGAAGGTTTCCAGCGTCTGAACCTGCGCCGTAACGATGACCATATCCGCGCCTTTGCCGTCCGCCAGCGCGCGCAAGTTGGGCTGCCACATCAGCAGGACGGAGCGGGCTTCTTCGCGCAAGTTGGAGTTTGCCGCCAGCAGAGACACCAACTCCGCGCCGTGACCGTAATACAGGCGGACGTACATCATGCCTTGCGGAGTCTTCGCTAGAATTTCGTCTCGCACGCGATAGAGCGTCTCCAAATCAATGGAGGTTTCGGCGGGCGTCGAGGTTTTGTATGTGGCGGGAAAGATTCCGTTTTCCTGCCTTTGCGGCGCGGCGGAGAGGGAATTTCCCAGCGCGAGATAGGCGGCGGCGCATTTGTTCGGGTCGTCGTTGATTAACTCATCCAGCGGATTGTCATAATCTTTTTCGGACATATCGGGGATATAGAAAGGCTCGTCGTCCGGGTCCAGAGGCGGAGTCGTCCCGCAGCCCTTATCCACCAAGGTCCCTTGCGTGTACACGCCTTCGCCGGGGTTGCCGGAAGCGGTGACGCATTCCACCGTCAGCAGGGAGCCTGCGCCGCCGACGTCCACCCCGCGGCCCGGCAGCGAAGGGATGTTTACTTTTTCCTGTCCGTTGTTGTTGAAGGAACTGTTATATACCCATACGTTGGCGTTGCCAAAGGTTGTCAGCCCGTCGTTGCCATTTCCGGAGGCGGTAACGCCGGTCAATGATATGGCGCCCGCGCCGCCCAAGTACAAACCGTTGCCGCTGTTATTGGAAAAGTTCCCGCCGCTGACCGTCAATCCGCCGCTTGCTTTTTGCACAAAAACGCCGTGCGCGTCCATTGGGTTGAACGGGTCTTCGTTATTTTGCGCGGCGACGTTGGTCAAAGTTGCCGAGCCGCCCGTGTTGACGAACAACCCGTCGCCTTCATTGCCGGTGAAAGAACTGTTTGAGACAACCACCTCTCCGGCGCTGGTCGTGATACTCATCCCCAGCGAATCTTGCACGGCGACGTTTTGAACCGTCACGTCCCCGCTTCCGCCGGAGACCGTAACCGAGCTGCCCAATCCGCCCGCGTTGGCGATGGTTAGGTTATTCAGGGTTAGGTTATTGTTCCAGTTGAGGAAGCTCAGGCTTGAAATGCCGTTCAGCGTGGAGTCGCCCTCCTGCTGATTGCTCAAAAAATTCCAACCGCCCTTGACCGTAAGGTTCCCTAGAGCCAAGTCTTGATAGTTGAAAACAATCGCAAAATCCTTGTCAGCCTGCGGCGCAACGTAGTTTTTATCCACATAAATTACGCCGTTTCCTGAATAAGTCCCTTTTTCGGTTACCAGAAGGCTTTTCAGCGCCGTGAAGCTTGCCTGCGAGGGCGTGCATCCCGCGCCGCCGGGCAAAATGCCCGACGGACACCACATCGGGTCGCCGCTGACGAGTACCTCGGCGGCTTCCTGCGAAGCCAGCGAGAGTGCCGCGCCGGATTCGTCCAGCGCAATCACTTGGGTATCGGGCGGCAGGGACTCAAGCAGTTCTGAAAGCGGCGGCGTCTCTTCCACGGCGGCGTTTTCTTCGGGCTGAGGTTCAACCGCCTCCGCAGATTCCGCCGATTCTTCCACTTCCTCTTGCGCGGGGGTTTCCGCCGCCGGAGGGGGAGTCTCCCCGTCCGCCAGGACGCTCGCGGGCGCTATCGCCGAAATCAAAAGCGCCAGGACAATCGCGGCGGCAACAAATAATAGGACGTTCTTTTGTTTGCTCATTTTATGTCTCCTTCGTCTGGAAATTCGCGCTTGACCATTTCTATCGTTTCGTCCAGCCAGCGCAAGTAGGCTTCTTCCAAAATTTCCCCCGCGCGACGGGTGGCGTTCCACAACAAAGAATCCCGCGCCAGTTGCGGAACAGCCTCCACAATTTGCCGAATCTCGTCCACGGTTTCGCCGCGATAGGTTTCAATGTTTTTCAGGGTTTCCCTGCGTTGAATTTGCAAACGCTCCAAAATTGTCTCTTTTTCCAATTGCCCGCAAAAGAACAGTTTAAGCATCCCTGCGTCTTTTTCCTGTGGGGGTTGGTAGGTCATATCCCGTAGCCAGCCGTCCAACGCTTTTTCGCCCGCCTCCTTAATGAAATACATACGGCAGTCAGGGCGTTTCTCCTGCTCAAAAATCATGGACTCAACCAGCCCTTCTTTTTCCAAAGATTTAAGCGTGACGTAAATTTGGCTGAGCTTGGCGCTCCAAAAATTGGACGTTGAGTTATCCATGAACTGCTTGATTTGGTAGCCAGTCATGGGGGTATAGCGTAAAAAACCAAGTATCGCGTATTTGAGCATATATAATTTATTAAATATAAATTTTTTTATATTATAATGCTGAGAATCAAAAAAAGTCAAGTCTGCTTGCCAATTCCCTCTTAACCTCATACAATCAAGGCGGAGGAGGTTCCCCATGAAACAGGATAAATTTCTAACGGCGATTCTCATCGGCATTGGCGCGTTGATTGTTCTTGCGCTGACGCTCTTCTTCATGCGGAGGGATGGTCAAGCCGAATACGTCGCCGATTCCACCCCCGAAGGCGTGGCGCACAATTACATCCTCGCCATTTTGAACAAGGATTACCAAAAGGCTTACGGCTATCTCGCCGACCTCGAAAACAAGCCGACTTACGAGCAATTCCGCCAGTCCTTCTTCAATGGGTCGGTCAACCCCACCGACGCGGGCGTGGAAGTCGGCGCGGCGGAAATCAACGGCGACGAGGCGATTGTGACCCTCTCGGTTTATTACTCGGTCAACGACCCGTTCTCCAGCCGCTACGCCAGCGAAGACCGCGCCCTGCTCGTCCAACAAAACGGCGCGTGGAAGTTGAGCGCCATGCCCTTCAACTTCTGGGGCTACGACTGGTATCAGGAACCGTTCAAGCCGTAACCGTCATGTCATTGCGAGGCGGCGCGCTTCCGCCGAAGCCATCTCCTCATGTGGGGATTGCTTCGCCTGCTGTCGCAGGTTCGCAATGACGGGAGAGTGACTTATGAAAACCATTCGACGACTTTACTTTTACGCCGTTTCCATCATCAGCATCGAGGTGGTGACCTGGGGCGTTATTAAACTGCTGCGTTCCATCTTCAGCGCTAGCAAAATCACAAACGACGCGTCCTCTCTGGCGGGCGCGCTTGCGCTCATCTTTGTCGGGACGCCGATTTTCCTCGTCCACTGGCTGTGGGCGCAGCGCGTTTCCGCAAAGGACGACGAGGAGAAAACGGCAAGCGTCCGCGCCATTTTCTTCTACGGCATTTTGCTCGGCGCGCTCATCCCCGCCGCGCAAAACCTGCTCGCGCTGATTAACCGCGCCTTCCTCTCAGCCGCAAACCTTTACGCCGCCCGCGCCATTGTCGGCGGGACGCAGACATGGGTGGATAACCTCATCGCCATCCTTGTCAACCTGCTGATTGCGGTGTACTTTTGGCGGACTCTCCAAAACGAGTGGCGCGCGCTTCCCGAAACCGAATCCTTCGCCGAAATCCGCCGCCTGTATCGTTTCATCTGGATGTTGTACGGCTTGATGATGGTCATCTTCGGCGCGCAACAGGCGCTGAGTTACGCCTTTACTTTATCCGTCGGAAACATACTCGGCGCGTTGGGACGGGAAACGGCGGTCAATGCGATTGCCCTGCTCGCGGTTGGCGCTCCTATTTGGTTTTTCTCGTGGAAAATTTTGCAGGACGTTTTGACGGATTCATCCGAACGGGAGTCTTACCTTCGCCTCGGCATTCTCTACCTCCTCTCCCTCGGCGGCGTGGTCGTCACCCTGACGGCTGGCGGCAACCTGATTTATTTTCTGCTCATGCAGGCGCTTGGCGAGGGCGGCGGACTTGCCGAGTTTGTTCAAGACATCGGCGGGGCAATCTCTGTCGGCGCGCCGTTCGCGGTGGTCTGGGCGTATTACGGAAACTGGTTGAACCAGCAATTTGCCTTCGACGAAGATTCTCCGCGCCGCGCGGGCAAGAAGCGCTTGTATTTTTATATCCTCTCCTTCCTCGGTTTGGCGGCGACGGTCTTTGCGATGATTTCCCTCTTCTCGGCGGTGATTGACCTGCTTTTCGCTCGCTCTTATTTGAGCGGCGGCGGATTCGCGTCCACGCTTTCGACGGCGTTGGGCGCGCTGGCGGCTGGACTTCCCCTCTGGCTGTCCACCTGGCGTCCCGTTCAGGCGGACGCTCTCGCTGAAGGCGCAGTCGGCGACCACGCGCGGCGCTCGGTCATCCGCAAGACGTATTTGTATCTCGTGTTGTTCGCCTCCGTCGTCGGCGGGATGATTTCGGGCGGGACGATGATTTTCACGCTCATCAACGCCGCGCTGGGCGGCGGCGTCAGCGATGTCGTCAGGTCGGCGTTGAACTCTTTTCAAGTTTTGGTCTGGTTTGTGGTTCTCCTGCTCTATCACCTCTCAGCCCTGCGGAAGGACGGCGAGGCGACAGCCGATACGTTGGAAGAAAAGCAGAAGGAATTCAAACTGGTCGCGCTCGATGATGGCAGCGGATTTGTGGATTCTGTCAAAGCGGCGTTTGCGAAACGCGCTCCCAATTTGCCGCTGACAGTGGTGAACGTCCGCGACGGAATCCCCGCAGACTTGCAAGCCGACGCCCTCTTGATGTCAGGCTCTCTGGCATTGAATCCGCCCGAAAAGGCTGGGACGTGGATTCGCTCCTTTGGCGGAATCAGACTCATCGTCGAAGATGATTTGGCGGGCGTGGCGTGGATGAACGACTTCGGTCAGGCGGCGGATTCAGCGAAGGCGATGGCTGAGGGCGGAAAAATCCGCCCGCGTTCCCCCAAAGGCGTTTCCGCATGGACGTATGTCGCCTACGTTTTCGCGGCGTTGTTCGCTTTGCAATTGTTGTTCATGCTGACGATGCTTGGCGTCTCGATGGTGACTGGATTTTAAAGCGAGCGGACTCTTAAGTATATGAATCATGTTTCATGCGCGCCTTTGTTATGGCGCGCTCATTAATGATATACTTCCAAAAAATCCTGACGAAACCGAGGGCGAACACCTATGAAAGTAACTGTCCTTCAAGAAAATCTGGCGCGCGGTTTGAGCGTCGTCTCCCGCGCCGTTTCGCCGCGCAGCACCCTCCCCGTTTTATCGAACATTTTGATTGCCACGGATGAAGGTCGTCTTCGTCTCTCCGCCACCAATCTTGAATTGGGCATCACCTGTTGGATTGCGGCGCGGATTGACGAAGAAGGCTCCACCACCGTCCCTGCGCGCACCTTCGCCGACTTGGTGAACGCGCTCACCGGCGACCAGGTACAGTTATCTTTGGATGTGAAGACTCAAAATCTGCATGTCAAGGGCGGAACGTCGAATAACGACATCAAATGTATTGACGCCCAGGAATTTCCCCCTCTTCCCACGCCCGAAATGAAAGACGCCGTTCCGCTAAACGTGGCGGATTTCAAGGAGATGATTCAACAGGTGGTTTTTGCCGCTTCCACAGACGAAGCCCGTCCCGTGCTGATGGGCGTTCTCGTGAACGTAGACAAGGATAATTTGACGATGGTTGCGGCGGATGGTTTCCGCCTTTCCGTTCGCAAAGCGCAGTTGTCCAATCCCGCTCCCCATCCGGTCAACGTGATTGTTCCCGCCCGCGCCTTGAGCGAATTGGCGCGCGTGGCTGGCGACGGCGAAGAACCCATTTACATGGTTGTGCCGAAGAATCGCGGTCAGGCGCTCTTCCGCGTCAAGGATGTGGAAATCGTTTCGCAATTGATTGACGGCTCCTTCCCCGATTACCAGCAGATTATTCCGCGCAGTTACAAGTCGCGCACGCTGGTTTCGACGGCGTCCCTGCTCAAAGCGTGCAAGCAGGCGGAAATTTTCGCCCGCGAAGGTTCGAACGTGGCGCGTTTCGACATTAAACAATCCAGCGGCGACATGCAGCCCAGCGAAGTTGAAATCTCCGCCGTCTCGGAAGAGACGGGACGCAACGAGACCATCGTCGAAGCCACCGTGGACGGCAGCGGCGTGCTGATTGCCTTCAACGTCAAGTTCCTGCGCGAAGTCTTGGAAGTCATCAAGACTCCGAACGTGGCGCTGGAAACCTCCGCGCCCAACGCGCCCGGCGTCATCAAGCCGGTAGGCGACGACAAGTTTTTGCACGTCATCATGCCCATGCATCTGGGATGACGGCTCAGGTTGCAAGTTGAGCGTTGAACGTTGTAGAATCCGCTGGACGGAAAATCGTCCGGCGGATTTTGTATTTGCGACCGCGCCCCTCAACTTGCCGCTCGTATCTTACGCCTCGTCCTTTATAATTTATCAGGTGACTTATGGCTTTCCCAAAAGTTTCAATTGACAACGTCTTGCGGATTTTTCTTGCGCTCAATCAGTATCCCATCTTGAGCAGGCGCATTCGTTCGCGGATGAGAAAAGAATTGTACTCGCGCGGCATTATCACCAAAGAAAGCCTGGACGCCGAGACGCGCAAAAAGGGCATAGAGTCGCAGGTGCGCGAAGGGCTGCACAACCCCTTGGAAGAGGAACCCGCCGACGTTTGGGAAACCCGCCTGATGCGCATCCGCGATTCGCTGACCGACTTCTACTACGCCCATAACCTGCCCTACGAGGAATTTGAAAATCTCGTCCGCCAGTTGTTGTCTGAGCATGGCAGCCCTGAAAGCGATTTCGTCTGGTTTAATCCCGAGCTTGCCCCGCAGGAGATGCTCTTCGAGCAGGCGGAAATGCTTGAATCCATGCCGCCCGAAGAGCGAAAAAAATACGAGGCGCGGCTGAAAGAGTTGAAGGTGGCGCTGATACGCACATTGGTCAGCGACCAGTTGAAATACATCAAAATCGCCCGCAAGTGGTTTACGGTGGCGGACTTGAAGGAAATCCGCGCCCGCAAGATTGGCGGCGGCAAAATTGGCGGCAAGGCGGCGGGAATGCTGCTTGCCATGCGCATCATTAAGGAAACTGCGCCGCCGGAAGTTGCGGCGCGCTTCAAACTCCCCGTTTCCTTTTATCTTGGTTCGGATGTCTTCTACAATTTTTTGACCTATAACAATTTGGTGCATTGGAACGACCAGAAATACAAGACCGACGAAGAAATGCGCGCCGATTATCCCGCTTTGAAAGCCGATTTTCAAAAAGGCGAATTTCCGGTTGAAATCGTCGAAAGCCTGGAAAACGTTTTGCAGGAAGCGGGCGATAGACCGTTAATCGTCCGTTCTTCCAGTTTGCTGGAGGATAATTTCGGCACGTCGTTTGCGGGAAAATACGAAAGCGTTTTTCTCCCCAATCAGGGCAGCCGCGATGAAAAATATTACGCCCTGACCCGCGCCATTACCGCAATTTACGCCAGCGTGCTGAACCCCGACGCTTTGATGTACCGCCATCTCAAAGAACTTGCGGATTACGACGAACGCATCGGCATTTTGATTCAGTTTGTGGAAGGCGAACGGACGGGGCGGTATTATTTCCCTCATGCGGCGGGCGTGGCGTTCAGCCGCAACTTGTACCGCTGGTCGCCGCAAATCAGACAGGAAGACGGTTTTGTTCGTCTTGTCTTTGGGCTTGGCACGCGCGCTGTGGATATGGTGGGCGACGATTATCCGCGTCTTGTCGCGCTTAGTCATCCGCGCCTGCATTCGTCGTCCGATGTGCGCGCCATCAAACGCTACTCCCAGCGCAAATTGGATTTGATTGACATCGAATCCAATTCGTTTGCCACAATTCCGGTCCGCGACGTATTCGACGCCGATTTTCCTCCGCTGCGTTTCATTGCCCAGGTGGATGAAGACGGAGACCTGGTCCCGATTCGCTCGCGGCTGGCTGACCCCGCCAAAATGGTCGTCACTTTCGACGGTTTGTTGTCGCGCACTTCGTTTGCGGCGGATATGCGCGCCGCGTTGAAATTATTGGAAACCCATTACAAGTCGCCGGTGGACACCGAATTTGCCTTGGAGATTACCGACCTTGAAGGGCGACCCAATGCGCTAATTACGCTTTTGCAGTGCCGCCCGCAAAGTCACATTCAAGACGGAATGGAGACGCCCATTCCAGGCGACCTGACTGAAAAAGACATTATTTTTTCCACGCAGACGATGGTTCCGCAGGGCGCAGTGCGGGAAATTCGCTACGTTCTCTTTGTGCCGTCGGAGGGATATTTCAGCCTTGAATCTCAAACCGAAAGAACCTTGCTTGAACGCGCTATCGGGCAATTGAATGCGGCGTTGAAAGATGAGGTTTTCATCGCGGTCGGACCGGGACGCTGGGGAACGTCCACGCCGGACTTGGGCGTGCATGTGGCTTACAGCGACATTTATAATGCGCGGGCGCTGGTCGAGTTGGCGGGAGAGTCTGTCGGCGCTTCGCCCGAACCGTCCTTTGGCACGCATTTTTTTCAAGACTTGATGGAAGCGAATATTTATCCGTTGGGCGTTTTCCTCGACGACGAAAACACGATATTCAAACGGGATTTCTTTTACGATACCCCAAACCGCCTGGGCGAGTTCCTGACGCTGGATAATCCGCGCGTTGCGAACGCCCTGCGTTTGATTGCCGTAAGCGATTATCGCCCCAAACATCATCTTGACTTAATGATGGACGCAAGCAAAAGTTATGCGGTGGCTTTTCTGACGGGGGAAGAAGAGGAGGAAACCGAAAGCCGAGAGGACGAGACCATGCTGAGCGGTTTGCCGCCTGCGAAGGAATAAAAAAGAATCGGGGCGCTTTTCCCGCGTCCGATTCTTTTTTGAAATAGAACAAATGTTCTACAGCGTTTTGTCTCTATTGAGTTCCTGTCTCTCCGTAAGGCAATTGTTCTTTTACCGGCAGCCGCTTTGTCAAAATCAGCCATGCGACGAACAAGGCTAATCCAATCCATGCGGTCGGCGCGGCAAGCGTTCCGCCCAGCGCCATGTTGAAGCCTGGCTGAAAGAACAGCGCGGGCAATCCGGCGGCGGCGTTGACTGAGCCATGCGCCAGCGCGGCGGACCAGGGGCTCTGCGTATTGAGGTACAGCCATGAAAGAATTGCGCCAAGCAAAACGCAAAATACAATCATCATGAAAATTCCCGCAATTGGATAGCCTGGATAGTTATGTCCCTGCGCGATGACGGGCGCATGCCACGCGCCCCAGATAACGCCGCTGAGCAGGATGGCTT
>JAIWOB010000013.1 GCA_020217065.1 Chloroflexota bacterium
TCCATTGCCCAAGCGGCAGCAGATGCGGCAGTAAAAAGCCGCGCCAGCCCAGTTCTTCGCCAAGCGTAAAGACGACGTTGAAGAAAGGCGCGAGCGTGAACGCCAACAAAATCTGTATGGCGACGACGAGTTCGGCTGGCGCGGCGCTGCCGCCAGCGGCGGACGCCATCGCCTCTTTCATCATTGTAAAGTTCAAGTCCAATTCGGCGACGCCGAAAAGCAGGGTAAACAGCCCGCCGAGGATGGATAGTCCAATGGGCAAAAGCCACGCCCAAAGGTAAAACCGCTTTGCGCCCAGTTTGTTCAGCCGCAGGGCGTTGAGCGGACGCTTCATGACCAGCGTCGTTGCGGCGATTGCCGCGACGCCGGGACCCCACATGGCGAGCGCCCAAAAACCTTGCGTCGCCAATTGTTTTGCGGCGGGGTCCATCTCTTCAAAGAGGAGCGGAATCAGGAAGAGCGTCCATGAAAACAAAAACGCGATTCCCAGAAACCATAGCAAAGGTTGTTTTTTCATTTTTCTCCTTAGTCGAATCTCGAAGGCGTTGAGCGGCGGCGGATGACTTCGCGGGTCAGCGGACGCTTCGCAATCACGTTGATTTTATTCATGTTTTCGAGGATGTGCGTGGCGACGACTTCCCAGCCTTCCTCGCCCCAAGCGTTGAGCAGTTCCTCTAGTTCGTTCGCCTTTACGCCGGACCAAAATCCGCCGACGGTCTGCACGCGGTATTCCCATTGTTTGAGCTCTTCAGCCATTTCAGCCTCCATTCGTTTCACGTGAAACGCTACGCTTTTGTCTCGCGGCGGTACAGCCAATACGAGTAGACCGCGAGAAACAGACTCGACCCAACCAACGGAACGAAGGTCAGCCAGAATGCGTCGGCGCCTCCCAAGAAGCCGCCGACGATTGCCGCCCCGCCCGAAGCGATGAACAGGCTGGAGCCGAGTTGGTGGGTCTTGTCCCAAACCGAGTCGCTGGAGAGAGTCCAGGGAGTCCGAATCCCAATGAAAAAGTTGCGCTTGGCTTTTCGCAGCATCCAGCCGACGACGATGAACAAGACGCCGAGAAAAGGCAGCAGCGCCGCGCTCATCTTGAAATTTTGATAGCCGAGATTCCACGCAAGGGTCAGCCCGTGAACGTAGAGCATGAACGCCGCCGTCAATGCGACGAAGAGGTTGAAACTCTCGCGGAATTGGGCGATGTTCGCCTTAAGCGGGTCAATGTTGGGTAATATCACAAATAGAGCCAGCGTTCCCAATGTGACGAGCGGCGTCAGGAAGACGCCCCAGAATTTGGGCATGTAGTCGTCCGCCTCGTCGTTGGCGTTCCAGTGCGAAGCCATCTGGTCGGGAAGCTGCCTCCACAGCAGCGCTCCCGTCAGCGCCGCCAGCCCAATCAACGTAAGGGCGATGATGATGGTTGTTTTCGTTGTCATCTGTTTTTCTTTCCATAGGCGTTTCACGTGAAACGCCCTTATTTTTCCTTCGGCGCGTTATTCTGCGCCAGCGAGACCATGCCGCTCAGCCCGCCAAGATTCATCGTGTCTATCGCCGAGGAGGGAACGATGACCAGCGCGCCCTTTTCCTTCAAGCCTTCGAAGAGCATGTTCATCGCCCGCAGGTGCAGAGCGGTGGGGTTGTTGACGTACGCCTGCGACGCTTCCGCAAACGAATCGGCTATCTGCTTTTCGGACTCGCCGAGGATGACTCGCGCCTGGCGTTCGCGTTCCGCCTGCGCCTGGCGGGACATGGCGTCTTCCAGGTCCTGCGGGATGACGATGTCGCGGATTTCCACCGATTGCACGGTCACTCCCCAGGGGGTGGTGCGCTCGTCAATGACCGCTTGCAGTTCCTTGTCGATTGCGCTGCGCCCGACGAGAATGTCCGCCAGCATCTTTTTGCCGATGATATCGCGCAGGGCGGTCTGTGCAGCCCAGTCCACAGCGGCGCGGTAATCTTCCACTTCGAGCGCGGCTTTCTCCGCGTCCCACACCACCCAAAACAGCACGGCGTCCACGTCCACCGGCACGGTATCCTTTGTCAGCGTTTTTTGCGCGGCGAACGGCGTGACCATTACGCGGTGGTCAATCCACGCTGGCGCGGCGTCTACAATGGGAATAATCCAGAACATGCCGGGACCCTTTAATCCCTTAAACTTGCCAAGCCGCAGAACGATAACCTTTTCCCATTGCGAGGCGACCTTGAGCGCGAACAAAATGTAAGCGCCGGCGAACGTCCATAAAACAACCCAGCCGCCGGTGAGCGCGTCGGGAAATTGCATTGCATCCCCGATAATCGCGCCGAGAATGGCGATTAGCAGAAAGACGCTGAAAACGCTTCCGGCAATCGGGGGAATACGCTGGTTTTCCCGTTTATTTTGAGCGAAAGATTTGATAATTCTTGATGTCATTTTAATTCTCCTTTTTAGTTCTCTTGCGAAGACGGTTCTTTACAAGCCTTCAGCCTGTCTTTCACCGTTTGACTGATTTCTCTCTCCGAGAAGCCAAGCCGCAGCGCTTCGTTGATAAACCGCTGCGTGAGTTCGCCAAGCGACTCCCGTCTCAATTTTTCGCTGGCTTCCGGCGGCGGAATTTCGGTGATGTAGGTGCCGCGTCCTTGTTGCGTGGAAATGATTCTTTCCTCGTCCAAGATGCGATAGGCGCGCGCCACGGTGTTGAAGTTGACCCGTAATTCCGACGCCAGCGCGCGGACGGTGGGCAGCTGGTCGCCAGGCTTCAAAATCCCATTCGCCAATTGACTTTGTATCTGGTTGACAATTTGGGTATAGATGGGCAGCCCTGAATGAAAGTCGAGGTTGAGGGTGAGCTTTTTTTCTGTCATGCGTCGCCTTCGTATTGTACTAATTGTATCATTGTAATAATTGTATTCTTTTTTGCTTTTTTGTCAATCCCCCTGTAAACGAAAACTTCGCCCTGGAAGCAGCCGAAGCGAAACGGTTGTTTTTCTTGCGAGCCGCGGCGGTTTATTTTTTGATTTTCATGCGGCGCATCGCCGTTCCCAACCTTTTGATACCCTCTTCGATGTCTTCCGCTGGCTGCGACGCAAAGTTGAGGCGAATCCATTCGTCCCCGCTTACGCCGTCGGTGAAGAAAAGGCTGCCGGGCGCGAACGCCACGCCTTCTTTGCATGCGACGGGCAGCAATTCGCTTGCGGACATGGATTCGGGCAGTTTCAGCCAAATGAACAATCCGCCTTTGGGCGTGTCGAAAGAGACGCTGGGAGGCAGGCGGCGGTCAATGGCTTCGAGCATGGCGTCGCGCCGTTTGCGAAAGACCTGACAGGAGCGATGCAGGTAGGCTTGATACCGCCCGACGGTGACAAAGGCGTCCAGCGCGCGTTGAATCAAAGTCGAAGTCGCCAGGTCGCTCAGACGTTTGAAGTTGAGCAGGCTGTCGTAGACGGGACCGTCCGCCACGATGAAGCCGACGCGAAGACCGGGCATCAGCATTTTTGAGAAGGTGCTGACGTAAATCACCTGCCCGCCGGGGTCCAGCGCTTTGAGCGACGGCTGGGCGTGACCTTCGTAGCGCAGGTCGCCGACGAAATCGTCTTCAAGAATCGGCACGTTGTACCTGTCCGCAAGCGCAATCAATTGACGGCGGCGGGCGCCGCTGAGGCAGGTTCCCGTCGGGTTGTGAAAGTTCGGGATGGTGTAAATCAACTTGGGATGATATTGCTGGAGGAGAGTCTCCATCTTTTCGACTTGCATTCCCTGTCCATCCATTGGAACGCCAATGACTTGAAATCCCAGCGTGCGGAAGAGGTCGAGGGCGGATGAATAGGTGGGGTCTTCGACGAGGACGACGTCGTTGGGCTTCAATAAAACCTGCGTTGTCAGAAAAATCGCCTGCTGCGACCCCGCCGTAATGAGGACGTTTTCGGGATGCGTCTGCAATCCCTGACTGGCGAGGATGTGGGCGATGCCTTCGCGCAGCGGCGCGTACCCGTTGCGTTCGCCATATTCCAGCGCGGAAATTTGGTCGCGGCGCATCACGCTTTGAATAATCTTGCGAAATTCTTCAGTCGGAAATTGACGCGCGTCGCTGACGCCGCTGGCAAAACTAATGGGATGCGGATGTCCCGCCGCGGCAAGCATGTCGTCCACCGCATCCGATTTGCGCAGGATGTGATTGGAGCGAAGGCTTTGTTGCCAAAGGGGCAAAGCGGCGTCGCTGTTTTTGGAAATCGCCGGCGTTGGATTTTGAGGCAGGACGTACGTGCCGCTGCCCATGCGCGAGAAAACCAAACCGTCGGCTTCCAGCTCGGCGTAAGCGTTTTCGACCGTGCTGCGGTTGACCCCCAGGTCGCGCGCCAACTGACGGCAAGCGGGCAGGCGCGTGCCGGCGGAAAGGCTTCCCGATAGAATCGCCTGACGAAGGTATGCCCCAATCTGCTGGTAGAGCGGCGTCTCGCTTTGTCGGTCGAGCGCAATCCTCATTTTCCGTCTCCTTTTAAAAATTGGCTTGGTGAATATATCACCATCCTGAACGAAAAAACAGAGACAATTTACTTTAAACTCAACCGTCTGGCGAAATTGGTCTGGTCGTTCTTTCTAAATATTGGCTCTTAACGTATGCCAATTTTGTCCTAAAATCTAAAATCATTAAAACCTGTCGGTTTTGTTTAGGTAAATCGCCTGCGGAATCTCCGTATGGAAAAATTCAAAATAAATTAGGAGCGCAACATGGAACAAAAAACTGGCACCTGGACTGAGAAAAAAGGGCTGGCGCAAATGCTCAAAGGCGGCGTCATTATGGACGTGGTGACGCCGGAACACGCAAAGATTGCCGAAGACGCTGGCGCTTGCGCGGTCATGGCGTTGGAACGCGTGCCTGCCGATATTCGCGCGAACGGCGGCGTCGCCCGCATGAGCGACCCCGATTTGATTCTCAAAATCATGGACGCGGTGACCATCCCCGTGATGGCGAAGTGCCGCATCGGGCATTTTGTCGAAGCCCAGATTCTCGAAGCCATCGGCGTGGACTACATTGACGAATCTGAGGTGTTGACGCCCGCCGACGAGTCCAACCACATTTTAAAACACAACTTCAAAGTCCCGTTTGTTTGCGGCTGCCGCAATCTCGGCGAAGCGCTGCGCCGCGTAGGCGAAGGCGCGGCGATGATTCGCACCAAAGGCGAGGCGGGGACGGGAGACGTGGTCGAAGCCGTCCGTCACGCCCGCACCGTGCTGGGCGAAATCCGCCGCCTGATCACAATGGCGGACGAGGAACTGATGGCTTACGCTAAGGAAATCGGCGCGCCTTACGAGTTGGTCAAGGAAACGAAAGAACTCGGGCGCATGCCTGTCGTCAACTTTGCCGCCGGCGGCGTGGCGACCCCCGCCGACGCGGCGCTGATGATGCAATTGGGCGTAGACGGCGTCTTCGTCGGCTCTGGCATTTTCAAGAGCGGCGACCCCGCCAAGCGCGCGGCGGCGATTGTCAAAGCCGTGACCCATTACAAGGACGCCGGCATTCTCGCGGAAGTCAGCAAGAATCTCGGCGAGCCGATGGTTGGGCGCAACGTATCGCAGATGCCCGAAGGCGAGAAAATCGCCGGACGGGGTTGGTAATTTGACCGTGGACGATGGAGCGTTGACCGTTTGCGGTTGCCGTCCATCGTCCACCGTCCATGGTCTGAATTATGAAAATAGGCGTTCTCGCCCTGCAGGGCGATTTTTCCGAACATATCTCCATGCTGAAAAGCATCGGCGTGGAGGCGGTTGAAGTCCGTTTGCCGAAACATCTCGACGGTTTGAGCGGGCTGATTATTCCCGGCGGCGAATCTACCACCATTGGCAAACTTGCCGTCGCTTATGATTTGATGGAGCCGCTGCGCGAGTTCGGCAAGTCTCATGCCATTTGGGGAACCTGCGCCGGCGCCATCTTCCTCTCGAAAGACGCGAAGGTCAATCAGCCCCTGCTGGGCTTGATGGATATTACCGTCCAACGCAACGCTTTTGGGCGGCAGGTGGATTCTTTCGAGACCGACCTCGATATTGAGGAATTGAAAAAAGCCTCCGGCACGACGCATCCCTACCATGCGGTTTTCATTCGCGCTCCCATCATTGAGGCGGTACATGGGCAGGCAAAAGCGCTTGCCGCGCTCGAAGATGGACGCATCGTCGCCGCGCGGGAAGGACGTTTGCTCGCCACTTCCTTTCACCCTGAACTAACCTCCGACGCGCGATTTCATCAGTATTTTATTTCACTGGCGGGGTAAAATTGAGACCCTAAAGGTTTTCAAAGCCTTTAGGGTCTTTTTAGAGATGAACATCCGTCCGCTTGACCTGCTTGACCTTCCCCTTATTGCGCGTCACCGCAATGACGTGTTGACTCTCGACAGCGCGCGCGCCCTGACGCGCGGACATCCGCTTGGAGCGATGGGCTTGCTGGCATACATCAACCCGGCGCGGCATTTGTACGCGGCAATCGCCAACGGAGGCGAGTCTGCCCTGCTGGGGGGAATCACCCATACGATTGGCGAACCGTTTGCGAAATTGCTCTATCTTGCCCCCGCCGCGCGCTTGGACGCTCCCCAATTGCCCTCGTTGATAGAACACCTGGCGGCGCAGGCCGGAGAATGGCGGGCGTTTCATGTCATGGCGGAAGTGGACGAGACCAGCGCCGTCTTCGCCGCGCTGCGAATGGCGGGGTTCTCCGTTTATGCCTGGCAAAGAGTTTGGGATGTCACCCGTCTGGGAGAAGACTCTGCGCCTTCAAAGGAACTTTGGAGCGGCGCGCGAATGGCGGAGTTATACGCCCTTCAAAACTTATATCATCAAATTGTGCCGCCTCTTCTTTATACGGTGGAGCCTGCGCCGCGCCGTATCGCCGGCTTTTTGCGGGTTGAAAATTCCCGCTGCTACGCCAGCGTCGTTTCCGGCTTATACGGGATTGTATTAACCCCGCTTATTCACCCTGATGAAAACCGCGTCGGCGAAAGAATCGCCGCTCTGGTTTCCAGTCTGGCGGAACGCGGCGGGCGTCGGGTATACTTGAACGTGCGCTCCTATCAAACATGGCTTGAGCCTGTCCTTGAAGACCTCGGCGCAAAATCCCTGCCGCGCCAGGCAGTGATGGTCAAACATCTTGCCCGTTTTATCAAAGAGGGACAGCCGGCGCGGACGGTTCCCGTCAACGTAAACGTTCAGCCTTCGCACATCAGCAGAATGGAAACGGATGAATAGATGGTTTGCATACAATAACGGCAGCACAATTGGCGCTGCGGGCGTGGAGGGCGAAGTGACTCTGCGCGACGAAGAGCATGAATTGGGCGCGCGCCTGACCTTAAAACGCGGGGAGACTTTGGTCACCGTATCTTGTAGCATTTACGGCTGGATGGACCACACCCGTTTTTTCGCCACGCTGGCGGAGGCGCAGCGCGAATATCTCTTGATGAAACCCCCCCTTGCCAATATGGTCGAAAACATCCTTTCGACCGGCGGCGGCGAGCTGAAAATGTGGGAGGCGATTGCCGATTTTGTAAGGCGGTTTCCGTAAAATGTTGAAGGCTTTGATTTTCGATTTCGACGGGCTGATTCTCGACACCGAAACGCCCGAAGTCCTGGCTTGGCAGTCCATCTACCGCGAATATGGTTTCGAACTTCCGCTCGATGAATGGTCGAAGGTTGTAGGAGGATGGGGCGTTTCAAACTTCGACGCGGCGCTCCATCTTGCTTCCATCTCTCACGGGCGGCTCGATTCCGCTTTAGTGCGGGCGCGCCATCAGCGGGAAGCGGATAAGATGATACACGCCAGCTCCATTTTGCCCGGCGTGTTGCAGCTGCTCCAGCAAGCGAAAGCCGCGGGACTGAAAATTGCCATCGGCTCCAGCTCCACGCACGCCTGGGTGGATTCCCACGTCGAGCGGCTTGGCATTCTTCCTTATTTCGACTGCATTGTTTGTCAGGACGACGTTCCTCCCGGCAGGACCAAACCCCATCCGGATATTTTCCTCGAAGCGCTTGCCCGCTTGAAAGTTCGCGCCGCCGAGGCGGTTGTCTTTGAAGATTCCCTCAACGGCGTGACAGCCGCCCGCCGCGCCGGCATTTTTGTCGTCGGCGTTCCCAACCCATTAACCGCGCAAATGGGCGTGCGGGGCGACGTCACCCTCCCTTCGCTGGAGCATACCTCTCTGCGCGAGTTGGATGAATATTTGAAGAGGCGGTAATGTCTCGCGGAAAAATTTTGCTCGCCATCGTTTTTTCGCTTGCGCTGGCGGGCTTTTTGTTTTTTAACCGTAAACAAAACCCATTAAACGCCAAACCGGCGGCGACACTCCCGGCTGCGCCGCCCCAGCCGACTCCTCGTTTGCCGGCGGCTTTTGTTATTCCGGACGGAGACTTGAAAGACTCAGTCGTCGCCGCCGGCGCATATCTTGCGCGCCACCAACTTCCCAACGGAGAACTTTCCTATCAGGCGGATTTTATCAACGGCGGCAGGTCGTATTCGCCTTCGCTCACGCGGCTGATGGGCGGCGCGGGCGCTCTTTACACCGTTTGCCGCGTCTCCAACGATTTGGAATATTGCGACGCCGGCGACCTTGCGCTCGACCATTACCTTGAGGCGTTGGTGGAAGACCCGCAGCGGTTTCGCGGCGCTTGTCTCTATGCGGAAGGCGTTTGCCCTTTGAGCGGCGCGGCGCTGACGGTGGATACGATTTACAAGCGCTGGCAGGCTCGCGCAGATTTTTTGGTGGGAGAGCGCCGCCTGCTCGATACGGCTGTCAAACTGGGATATTTCATTCTCTCGCTGCGAATCCCGGAGGATGGGTTTTATCACGCTTTAGACCCTCATTTTCGGGCTTCAGCGCAGCCGGATTTCTACGCCGCTTACGCCGCCAGTCAAAGCCTGTTGGCGTTATTGGAATTGCACGAAATGAGCGGCAATCCCTTTTGGCTGGAACAGGCGCGCGGCGTGAACGAATTCCTGGTTTTACAGCCCGTTACGGAAGACCCGTGGCGCGCCCGCGCTTTTGTAAAGTTGGCGCAGTTGGGGGCGCTTTCGGCGGAAGATAAAGCCTACGCTCTCCGCCTGGCGGAGACCATCGTCGCCGGCGAAGTGCGTTCCCTTAACCCCAAAAACGCTTCTTTTTCCAGCGCCGCAAAATTAGAGGGATTGGCAAACCTTGCCCAGTTCTTTTTTCTTTCCCAGGCGGAACACGAATGGCTTGTGCCGGAAATGAACGCCTTTGCCACCTTTGTGCGCGCCCGTCAACTGCCCGCCAACGATTGCAATTGGACTTTATCTGAAGAAACCGCGGCGGAATTTGGCGGCGGCATTTTCAGCGCCTGCGAAGACCCCACCATTCGCGTGGACGGCTTGCAAAATTGGATTAACGGCGCAACCGCCTATCTTGAATATCTCGGCATGACGGGCGAATGAAGCGCCGGGTCTTCATCGCGCTTTTGCAATAGATTCCCTTCTTGACAAAATAGAACATTTGTTCTATTATAAGCGAAACAACGCGCAGCGAAATGACGTTGCGTTTCACGTGGTTCGAAAAAGGAGATTTCCCATGAACCGTTCCTTGAATATCCAATTGCTTCCGTTTTTGAAGAATGTCTCCCTCAAACGCGGCGCCCTCTTTGGCGTTATTCTTGTCAGCGCCCTGTTGTCCTTTGAGTTATTCAACTATGGCACGACCTCGTTTGCCTTGCAGGACATGCTTGGCGACTTGAAATTCGCGGGACTGCGCTGGTCGTCCATCCTTGCCTTCGCGTTTTGCGGCATGGATTTTGCCGGTATCGCCCGCATCTTCACCCCGGAACAGGGACGCGACGAGCCTGCCGAAGTTTGGTATCTCTTTGGCGCATGGCTGCTGGCGGCAGGGTTCAACGCGACGCTCACCTGGTGGGGCGTTTCCGTCGCCATCATTAACCACAATGCGGCGGGCGGCTCGCTTGTCGGTCAGGAGACGATGACCAGGTTTGTGCCGATTTTTGTAGCGGCGATGGTCTGGTTGATTCGCGTGTTGA
>JAIWOB010000014.1 GCA_020217065.1 Chloroflexota bacterium
AAATAGATTTAAAAGAATTTGTCGTAGACGCGTTTTTCTTCCAGTCGCTGCAAGAATTTTTCAAGAAAAGAGTTGATATACCGCGCAAAGGCTTGCGCCATTTCCTTTTCGTTGTTGTTAAAAGGGGAAACGCTGAATCGCGAAAGCGAAAGCAGCCCTACGATTCCATGCCGGTCTGTGATGGGGACGCCCATCCAGGAGCGCGTTTTGGACGGAGCGTAAGCGCCATTCCAGGCGGGCGCCATTTTCACGTCTTCGATATTCAACGGCTGCTTCATGCGACGCACGGCGCGATAGATGTCGTTTGCGCTCCACAGGTCGTCTAACAGGGTGATATGCTTGCTTCCCCGCAGCGTTTCATAGTTCGATTGGTTTTGAAGCAACACATCGGCTTCATGATAGGGCGCGACGAGGCGCAGGCTTTCGAGAATCAACTCGACGACGTTGCGTTCTTGAGACCCGCTGGCGAGAATCATATCAATATTATTCATCGAACCGACGACGCTGTTTATATTGCTCAATAATTGCGACTGGCTCAATAGCAGCGCATACATATCCAGCAGGGCGTAGCCGCCGTTGTCGTATTCCACGATGATAGGGTCGTAGACGCTGCCCTGCGGGCGGCTGAGGGCAAGTTTGGCGGCTGTGTTGATGTTGGTTTGACTTTTAAGGGTGAAAGCGTCTACGCGTAACTCCAACAGCAAGTCGCTGATGGGCTTGCCGAGGAAGAGTTCAATCCCATAGCGCCGCCCCAGCCGCTCGAAGATTTTATGACGCGGCGCCGCTCCCAGCAGCCTTGTTCCCTGCATGACGATAACCCCAGGCAGGAGGATATTCGCCTGCAAATGCTTTACCGCCTGCTCCACCGGCGTATCGTACGATACGATATAGTCCGAAAGCGGCAGGTCGCCGATGCAAACTGGCGCTGGGATTTGCCCTGTCGGAAAAATGTTGAAATAGTGCGGGATGGAGCTGGTTTTCATAGGTTCAGCGGCATTATAAAAAACGACGCTTAACCTTCTTTGAAGGGCGGGTTAACGAGGCTTAAACGTTTTTAGAAACCGGTTTTTGCGGGGCGGAGCGAGCCGTCTTTACCAGACCCTCTCTAAATTTTCGTTGTTTCCGCTTCGGCGTCCCACTTTTGCCATGTCAATCCATTCGCCGTGAACTTTGACGCGCACTACGTCCGCCGTGTAGTCGGTGGTTGTGCCGTTTCCGTTGCTGAATAAATATGAGCCGACGGCGTAAATATCTACCGGCACTTCCAGCTTTTCGAACTTGCGGATTTTTTCCGGGTTGAATCCGCCTGAGACGACGATTTTCACCCTGCGGCAGTATTCGCGCGCCTTTTCTCTCCACGCTTCGGGCAGGTCCCAGTTTGTCCATACTTGGTCTAACGCCTGGCGGACGTTGAAAACCAGCCGTGGGTTGACGCCCAGGTCGAGGGCGGGGTCTCCCAACGGTTGGACGGATACGTCGCGCAGGCTGGCGCTGGTGTCCAGCCGCACGCCGTATAAGCGGTACTTCTTCGCCTCTTCCGCATTGCCCGCGTCTATTAACTCGCGGTATTTTGCGAACATTTTTTCCAACACGCGCAAGGCGTCGCGGACTGAGTCGTTGTTGAAGTCCACCAGCGCAATACGCGGAATCTGGGCGGGGAGGATGCGTGAAAACGCCATCATGGCTTCGGCGGTGTCGCCGAGAAAGGAGGCGATGGCGGCATGAGCCACTGTTCCGCCGCCCGCGCCGCCCCACCAGTCTCCTTGCGCGTCGGTTGAGACAAAAGCGCCGATGTCGTGGGCGTGGTCGCGGTTGAAGCGCTGAAGGGCGATATTGTAGGCGTAACCGTCCGCCGCCTGCACCTCATGCACGTCGAATCTGGCGGGAAAGAAAAGGACGGGCTTGCCCTTTGCCGCGACGAGGGTTTCATACACGTTTGTCGCCACGCGGCTGGCGCGGGTGAGGATTCCCAGCGAGGGGGTTTCCAACAGGGCAAAGTCGCGGTAGCGTCCGCGCACTTTGATGACAGGCTGAACGTTTTTGGGGTCGCCGTCGTATTTGACGATGGTGCCGTCTTGAACCGCCCAGACTTCAAGTTTGTCGGACGTGTCCACGAACTTGTCGCCTTCGAAATAACCCGTGCAATGACGCAGCATGGCGAGCGCCTTATCCACGCCGACGACAGTGGTTTTGCCCAAGCGCCGGGTGAACCACTGCATTTCAACTTCGATGTCGCCGACGGCGATTTGTTCGGGGGAAATTCCCGGCGGCAGGTTGTGATTCTCCCCCGAATAGACGTATCCCTCCTTTGCCAGCGCAGTCAACATGCGGTTAATGTTTTCGAAATATTTATCCGAGTACCATCCCCGTCTCATGCGCTCGATGTCAAGTTTGAACGTTTCGTTTGTCAGTCGTTTGCCGTCGAAAATGGACATGGCTCCTCAGTGCAAGCGTTTGTTGGGAGTTGAATGCGCGTCCTTTGAGCCGCGCATTGCGAATGGGTTATCCCAGGATATGGGTTGATTGGATGACGTTCATCCCCGCTTGCGCGAAATTCTCAAAGGCTGCGTTCGCCTGGTCGGTGAAATCCGCGCCGGGGACGACGACGGGGGAGGAGCAGTCTTCGAGCAGGTATACCTTCTTTGCCAGTTCAGGCTTGGTCTCGCGGATGTCGTCCAGCAGGTCGGAGATGGTCCATGCCACGCAATGACTCTTCGCCTGTCCCGCAATGACAAGCGCGTCCACCGTTTGCAAATTCTTGATGAACGAGTCGTTGTGGCTGCCGAGCGTCTCGCCTTGGGGACCTTTCATGACATCGGGTTTGATGACGGAATAATGCTCGGTGAAGGGTTGTTCGCCCTTGATTTCAAACTTCGGCTGGGAAAGCCGCGCAATCGAATGAAAGAAAATCGCCTCCTCGACGGCGGGGACGAGAGCGTGTCCAATCCCGCCAAGCATGGCGTGATAGGGCCAGATGGTCAGCGCATATTTACCGCGCTGGCGCAAGGTTTCGGCGTAGTGAATCATCATCCGCTGACCGTATTCGGGCGTGACGCCGTAACGCGGCGCGAGGACGGGGTTGAATTTCCATTCGCCGCGCTGAAGATGCTCCGCCTGAATGACGGTGTAGGGCGACGGGTGATTGCCTTCCGCGTCTACAAAGAAGACGGGATGGAAAATCTGCTGCGACAGGTGGGTGTCCAGCGTGGCGGTAATGTCGGTAATATTTCCCAGATTGCGATAGATAAACTCGCATAAGCGGAGATTATCGTCCACTGCGCCGCGCCCGCTGCGCCCGCCGACAAAGAGCTCGAAGCCGGGAATGCAGAAGGTGTTTTGCGCGTCCACAATCAGAAGGGAAATTCTGCCGCTTGAAACGGGAGCGGGTTCAAGGTTGTGCCGCTGCGCCCATTCGCGCGCCTGGGCGGCGCGGGCGGCATAATCCACTTTCCAGATTTCGCCGACTCGCGCCGGCTCAAAAAAATCGGGGATGGGGAGTTGTCGTTTCATGCCCCTAGTATAACGAAAAACGGCTTTCAGGTCATGGAAAAATTGGAGGTTGTTTTTGTTTTTCGCCGCGCAGGAGGAAAAGCGGAAGGACCAGGGCGAAGGCTGCGCCTGGCAGGCACAAAGGCAGGAAACAGGCAAGGTAAAAGCCAAGCAGGGAATATCCAATGGAGGCGGAGGTAATGTCGGCGGCGCTCCCGTCGGTTTTGACGCATTCCACGTAGAAGCTTCTTTCGCCCGGGCGGTGGTATGAAGCCTTGAATTCCTCGTACCTTATTGTCCCATCGGGACAGGAGAGCGGAGCGGCGAGGCGGAATACCCGCTCAGGCGCGGACGCCATGGTCACGCCCGCGATTCCTCCGAAAGACACCAGGGCGGTGAAACTGGAAATCGCGCACACAAGAACAAGCCCAAGAACCTGTCCCATCAACACGCCTGCAAAACGGGATTTCATGAAAGCCTCCTTCTACCATTAATGTTTTTACCTGCGTCTAAAGTCCGTTTGAACGACGGGATTATTTTACTTTATCTCCGGGCGCGGGTTAGTCGCCTTTTCCCTTGAATGCGGCGCGGAGACGGTTGTAAAAAACAGCCGCGCGCGAGCCGGCGACATGAGGTTGCGTAAATAAAATATGGTATCCTTAATTCAAATTATCCAGGGAGCGTTTCTTGTCATGTACATCGCCATCGAAGGAGTGATTGGGGTCGGTAAAACCACCCTAGCCCGCTTGCTGCAAAACGCCTTTGAAGCGGAGGTCTTGCTGGAGGTGTTCGAGGAGAACCCCTTTCTTTCCGATTTTTACGCCGACCGCGCGCGTTACGCCTTCCAAACCCAGATTTTCTTCCTGCTCAGCCGTTACCGGCAGCAAAACAGCGCCGTTCCCAAAGCGCTTTCCGAAGGCAGGAACTTGATTGCCGATTATACTTTCGCCAAGGACGCCCTCTTTGCGGGCATTAATCTCAAAGGCGACGAATTGGACATGTATCATAAAGTGCATGAGGCGCTGGGGGAGAAAATCCCCAAACCCGACCTGGTGGTATATTTGCAAGCCAGCGCCGATACGCTTATGAACCGCATTGCCCTGCGCGACCGACCCTATGAACGGCAGATGGAGCGCGGCTATATTGAAGAACTCAACGCGGCGTACGAAGGTTTTTTCTCCGCATCGTTTGACCATACGCCCGTCTTGAAAATAGACACCAACAACTTAAACGTCGTCCAGAATCCCGAACACCTCAAATTCATTGAAAACCGCATCCGCGAGGCGTTGGGGCTGGTTCCCTTTCAACCGAGCCTGCCTTTGGGATGAATTTTTATCTCATGAAGGACGACTCTTTTTTCTAGACTCAATGCGCTTTTCCGCGACACTTAAAAGGATGTGTTTATGCGCGTGACTCGCGAATCCCTGCTCCGAATCGCCAAAGAAACCGCCCAGGAAAGGGCGTATAACGACGCGGATATTATCGCCGCCTATCTCACCGGCTCTCTCCTTAATGTGGACCCGATGCTGGGCGGCACGGCGGATATTGACATCGTTTTCGTTCACAAAAGCCAGCCCAAACAAGCGCGCGAGTTCGTCAAACTCACCCCAGATTTTCACCTTGACGTCAGCCGCCGTATGAAGGAAGAGTTTAAATCGCCCCGCGAATTGCGCGGCGACCCCTGGCTGGGATATGAAATGTACGACCCCATCCTGCTCTATGAACGCGAAAAGTTTTTCGACTTCGTGCAGGCGAGTCTGCGCGCCGGGTTCGATTTCGAACAGCCGCCCCTCATGCTGCAGCGCTGCCGCAAAATGCTCTCTCATGGACGCGGCATCTGGATGGATTTGACCGAAGCGGAAGAGTCCGCCGTCGGTCCAAAAGAAGTCAGAAGATACATGAAGTCTCTGTTTCACGCGCTGAACGCGGTGGCGGAGTTGAGCGGTCCGCCCATTCAGGAACGCAGGCTTTTGCTGGAATTCCCCGCCCGCGCCGAAGCCGCCGGCAAGCCTGATATGGTTGCGACCGCTTTCAGCCTGTTGGGTTCGAACCGGGTTGACGTAGACAAGGTCAAGACCTGGCTCTCCGATTGGAAATCCGCTTACACGCTTGCCTGCGAAAAGCCAGGCGTAGATTTACGCATTCATCCGGCGCGCTTGAATTATTACGAAAAAGCCGTCAAAGCCATGTTGGAAGGAAACATTCCCTTTGCGGCGCTCTGGCCCCTGCTTTCCACTTGGACCTCGGCGGCGCAAACGCTGGAAGGCGACCATCTTGAATTTTGGCGAAAGGCGGCGGGAGAACTGGGGTTGCTTGGCTCCGAATTCGCCGCGCGGCTGGAAGGTCTCGACCGTTTTATGGACGAAATTGAGATTACCTTCGAAGAAATTGCCCGCGACAACGGCTTGGATGTGGAAGCGCCCGCCGGGCTTTAACCGCTCCAGCGGGGGGCAACGCCAGAACAAGCGGCTGCCTTATTGCAACCCCTCCCACTCCGCCAGCAGACCATCCATCTCATTCTGGACTCGTTCATATTCCTTCGAGAGCCTGACCACCTCGCCAGCGTTAGCGGGTGGGTTTTCGAGCCGTCTGCCGATTTCGCCCAATTCGTCTTCGAGGGCGGCGATTTTGTTTTCGATCTCCTGCGCTTTGGCGATGCGCTGACGTTCCTCTTTTGCGCTTGCGGATTTTGCTTTGGGCGCGTCTTTTTTGCGGGACTCGGCTGCGGCGGCTTGACGCGCCAGCTCCTTTTCGCGCTCTTCCTTCATTTGCGAATACGTCCCTTTGAAGATAACGAGGCGCGACTCGTCGGCGTCAATTTCCCAGATTTGGGTGGCGAGGGCGTCCACGAGGTAACGGTCGTGGGTGACGAGCAGAATCGTGCCAGCGTAATCGTCCAGCACGGCTTCGAGGACTTCCTGCGAGGGAATGTCGAGGTGGTTGGTCGGCTCGTCGAGCAGGAGCAGGTTGGTATCCTGCAAGGCGAGTTTCGCCAGCGCCAGCCGTCCGCGCTCGCCGCCTGAGAGCATGTAAACTTTCTTGAAAACGTCGTCGCCTGAGAAAAGGAACTTGCCGAGATATTCGCGCGCTCGATTCGGAAGATAACCCGACGCGGCGATGATTTCTTCGAGCGCGGTATTCTGCGGATTAAGACCCTCGTGCGCCTGAGCAAAATACCCAACGCTGAGACTCGCCCCCAGGGTCACGTCGCCAGCCAGAGGGGGAATCTGACCGAGAATCGTCTTCAGGAAAGTGGTCTTGCCCGCGCCGTTGGGTCCAATCAACGCCGCGCATTCGCCGCGTCTCAACTCGATATTGGGCGACGAGAATAAAACTTTGCCTTCATATCCCACTTTGAGATTTTCGGCGCGGATGACCAAATCGCCAGAGCGGGTTTGGGACGAGAGCCGCAGGTGCAGGTTGGGCAGAGTCCGCACGGGAGATTGCAGTCCGCGCACGCGGCGCTCGGCTTCTTCGACGCCCATGATGGACGCGGCGACGGAGACTTCGGCGGCGGTCTCGCTCCACTTTTGATTGAGCGCGGCTTCCATGCCAATCTGCTCGATGGCTTGCAGGATGCGCGAGAGACGTTTGAGTTTGCCCTTGGCTTGCAGCACGTTCTGTCCCGAAACGTTGCGCTTGATGTACTCCACCTCTTTCAGCAGCTTTTCTTTTTCGCTCTCGAAGATTTCCTGCCTGCGGGCGGCGCGTTCGGCGCGCTGCTTGAGGTAGGCGCTGTAATTGCCGCGATAACTTTCGGTTGCGCCTGGGAACATCTCGAAAACGACGTTGCAGGTTTTGTCTAAAAAATAGCGGTCGTGAGAGACGATAATCGCCGCGCCTTCCCATTGGCTCAGATAGCCTTCGAGCCATTCGACGGCGGCGATGTCGAGGTGGTTGGTGGGTTCGTCGAGCAGCAGCAGGTCGGGCTCGGAGAGCAAGAGGCGGGCGAGGAATCCGCGCGTGCGCTGTCCGCCGGAGAGATGGTCAATGCTGAGTTGGTAATCGTCTTCGCTGAATCCCAAACCTGTCAGCGCCTGACGGATGCGGGTCATGTAAGTGTATCCGCCGCGACGCTCGAAGTCGTCCTGTAATTTGCCGTAGCGCGCCATGACCTCTTCGCCCTGAGCGGGGTCGGACATCAACTCTTCGAGGCGATGCAGTTCTTCCTGCTCTTTTTTGAAATGACTGAAAACGGACTCGCACGCCTCCCAGAGCGTTCCCGTCATCTCGAAGTCCGCCTCCTGCGAGAGATACCCGATGCGGATTCCCTTCGAGCGGGTGACTGTCCCCGACGAGGCTTCGTCCGCGCCGGCGAGGATTCGCAGCAGCGTGGTCTTGCCGATGCCGTTCGGTCCGACGATTGCCATGCGCGCGCCTTTGGGAACGCTGAAAGAGACTCCGCTGAAGATGTCAGTGGGTCCGAAGGATTTGGAGAGGGAGGAGACGGTGATGAGGGACATGGTTTCCGGTGGGAAGTGAAAAGTGAGAAGTAAAAAGCGCGGGTGGATTTTATCCTATCCGCCCTGGGTTGGGGGATGTTGTATAATTTGACTCATGGTCACGAAGGCTTCTTCCAAAGTCAAAATTCGGGTTCCCAAACGAAAATTGTCGGAGTTTTGCCGCCGTTATCAGGTGGAGAAACTGGCTTTGTTTGGCTCCGTTTTGCGCGCTGACTTTCGCAAGGAGAGCGACGTTGACGTGCTGGTTTCCTTCCAGCCTGCCGCGCGGATTGGGTTCATCACCTTTTCGCGGATGCAGCGCGAACTTTCGGAGATATTCAAGCGTCCCGTTGACCTGGTTCCGATGGACGGGTTGAAGCCCGTCATTCGAGATTCAGTCCTTGCCAATATCGAGGTGGTGTATGCGGCGTGAGAAGTTATATCTCGCCGACATCGTGGAGGCGGCGCGAGCCATCGAACGCTTTTTGATGGGACAGGACTTCGACGAATTCGAGCAAAACGAAATGCTCAACAGCGCCGTCTTGCAGAAATTGACCGTCATCGGCGACGCCGCCGCCCGCCTGCCAAAAGAATTTACCGCCCGCTTCCCCGACATCCCCTGGGTGGATATTGTCGGATTTCGTAACATCGCCGTGCATGAATATTTCGCCATCCGCTGGGATATTGCATGGGTCGCTGCAGTGGATGATGTCCCCCGCTTGAAGGAACAAATCGAGAAAATTTTGAGGGATGAGTTTTCGTAGGTTGCGCTAATGATAGGCTTCCGATTTCTCCAAGAAATCGGAAGTCCCATTTTTTTTCGCGCCTCGCCTTCCCCATACGGGGACGATGTCGGCGAGAAACGATTCAGAAAACCAGAAATTCAGAGAACAGAAGCCAGAATCAAGGGAGAGCGCGGGCGCAACTGAAACCAGATTTCGCAACCGCCGCCCAATGCCATTTTCTCGCGCGTTCGAGGTTGCCGCATTCCTCCAGCCGCGCCGCTGGATTTTGCGCCCGCGCTTTGCGTTGTATAATTCGGCAATCCTTCGCCCGCCCTCCATCCTTTCCCCATGAACCTTTTTCTCATCCGTCACGGACAAACCGACTGGAATCTCGAACAGCGTTTTCAGGGTCAAAGCGACGTCCCGCTCAACGCAGCGGGACGCAAACAAGCCGCCGCCCTTGCGGAGCGGCTTGCCGCCGAGACATTCGACGCCGTCTACTCCAGCGACCTGCAGCGCGCCGCCGAAACGGCAAATATCATTTGTAAGTCGGAATGGAATTCCGACTTACACCCCGACCCGCGCCTGCGAGAGGTAAACTTTGGCGATTGGGAAGGCTTAACTTACGAAGAAATCAAAGCCAAACATCCCGAAGCGCTCGCGGCGTGGGAAGCCGATATTTTCAAATACGCCCCGCCCAACGGCGAGACTCTCGAAGGGCTGGCGCTTCGCGTTCAAGCCGCGCTGGGCGAACTTCGCGCAAAACACGAAGGTCAAAGGATAATGGTCGTCGCGCACGGCGGAACGCTGCAAACTTTGATTTGTCTCGCGCTCGACCTTCCGCCGGCGATGTACTGGCAGTTTCATCTTTCCACCGCCTCGCTTTCGGAACTCGCTTTTTATCCCGCAGGCGCGATTCTCAACTCGCTCAACGACACAAGCCACCTGCCCAAGTCCGCGCCGAAGAAGGCGTGGAATCCGCTGTCGCGAAAAACGAAATAGACCTGACAGGTTTCCGCAGAACCTTAATCGACCAGCGCGATTCTGGTTCATAGAATCTGAATCGACTCGCTACACGGTAAAACCTGTCAGGTCTGTGGTAAAAGGAAATATTCATGACTGCAAAAGTATTAATGGTTCAAGGCGCAAGCTCGTCCGCGGGCAAAAGCCTGCTCGTGACCGCGCTCTGCCGAATCTATGCGCGGCGCGGAATCAAAGTCGCCCCGTTCAAGGCGCAGAACATGTCGAACAACGCGGCGGTCTGCGCCGACGGCGGAGAGATTGGACGCGCCCAAGCCTTGCAAGCCGCCGCCGCTGGCGTCGCCCCCAGCGTGGATATGAACC
>JAIWOB010000015.1 GCA_020217065.1 Chloroflexota bacterium
GGGCGCGACGTTGCGGGCGTTCCCATCGTCGCCAGCCTCGAAGGCATGCCGCATCTGTTGATTGCCGGCGCCACCGGCTCCGGCAAATCGGTGTGCGTCAATTCGATTTTGACCTGCCTCCTGCTCTATAACACGCCCGACGACCTGCGCCTTGTTTTGGTGGACCCCAAGCGCGTGGAATTGACCGGCTACAACGGCGTCCCGCACTTGCTCGGTCCTGTGGTCGTGGAGATGGAGCGAGTCGTTGGGGCTTTGCAATGGATGACCCGCGAAATGGACAAGCGTTATCATCTGTTCGCGCAGGTCGGTTCGCGCAACATCACCGATTACAACGCCAAGATGAAATTGCAGGGGCAGAAGAAATTGCCTTATCTTGTCATTATCATTGACGAACTCGCCGACCTGATGATGATTGCGCCCGACGAAACCGAAAGGACCATCACCCGTCTGGCGCAATTGGCGCGCGCCACCGGCATCCACATGATTCTCGCCACTCAACGCCCTTCCGTGGATGTGGTGACGGGTCTCATCAAAGCCAATTTTCCGGCGCGCATCGCTTTTGCTGTGGCGTCCAACACCGACAGCCGGGTCATCCTCGACCAACCCGGCGCGGAACGTTTGCTGGGGCGCGGCGACATGCTCTATCAGGCAGCCGACGCTCCCTCGGCGGCGCGTTTGCAGGGCGTCTTTGTATCCGACCATGAAATTCAACGCTTGACGGAATTTTGGCGGACTCAGGCGGGCGACGCCAGCCCCTATGCGGTGGCGGGCGTCCCAGCGGAAACCATCCCAGCGAACGCGCCTTTAAAACAAGCGCCGCTTTGGGAAGAGGTTGAAAAAGTCGAAGGCGACCCGCTGTTCAACGACGCGGTGGAAATTGTCCGCAAGGAAGGGCGCGCTTCGGTCTCAATGCTGCAAAGGAGGCTGCGTATCGGCTATACCCGCGCCTCGCGTCTTGTGGATACGATGGAAGAAAAGAAAATAGTCGGTCCGCCCGAAGGCGGCACGCAGATGCGCGCCGTGCTGGATTATGGACAGACCGCCCCGCCGCCGGATGACGGAACATAACGATTTTTGACCGGCAAGGTTTCCGCGAAAAAGGACGCCCTGCGCGATGGAGATAGAACTCTCGCGGCGGGCTTCAGTTATTTTCAGTCTTGAAAGGCGTGACATAAATCCGTAAGAGACGCCGGGGTTGCATAGTATAATTTTCGCCAGTATTTCCTCGGAGGAAGAATGACCGAAAAGAAAATAAAAGTCTTAGTCGCCAAGCCCGGACTCGACGGGCATGACCGCGGAGCGAAAGTGGTGGCGCGCGCCTTACGCGACGCCGGCATGGAAGTGATTTACACCGGATTGCGCCAAACCCCCGAAATGATTGCCGAAGCCGCCTTGCAGGAAGACGTGGACGTGGTTGGGCTTTCCATCTTGTCCGGCGCGCACATGGCGTTGACTCCCCGCCTTATGGACCTGCTCAAAAAGAACGGACAATCCAACGTGCAGGTCTTCATCGGAGGCATTATCCCAGACGAAGACGTGCAGCGCTTGAAAGAAATGGGCGTGCGCGGCGTGTACGGTCCCGGCGCGTCCACCGAAGATATTATTCGGGACGTCAAAATGTCGGTGGCGGGATAGACGCCCGCCGGACACAGAGTTAAAAAACTCTGTGTTTTATTGTAAATTCATGACCAGTTTTCAAGCCATTCTCGAGGGAGACCGCCTTGCCCTCTCGCGCCTGTTGACTCAGGTGGAAAACGACGCGCCCGAAAGCCGCGCGGCGTTGATTGAATTGTTTCCGCACACGGGGCGGGCGCATCTTATCGGCGTGACCGGCGCCCCCGGCACAGGCAAATCCTCTCTGGTGAATCAACTTGCCCTTCATTACCGCAAGGCGAAAGACAAACGCGTAGCGGTGATAGCCGTTGACCCAACCAGCCCCTTTAGCGGCGGGGCTGTCTTGGGAGACCGCGTGCGGATGCGCGACCTTGCCGGCGACCCCGGCGTCTTCATCCGTTCGATGGCGACCCGCGGCTCGCTGGGCGGGCTGGCGCAGTCCACCGCAAACGTGGCGCGGGTTTTCGACGCGGCAGGCTTTGACATCGTCGTCATCGAGACCGTCGGCGCGGGACAGAGCGAAGTGGACATTGCCCGCCTCGCGCACACGACTCTTGTCGTCGAGGCGCCGGGTCTTGGAGATGACATTCAAGCCATCAAAGCGGGCATTCTTGAAATTGCCGACATTTTAGTCGTCAACAAAGCGGACCGCCCCGGCGTGGAGGCGACCGAAAAAGCGCTCAAGTCCATGCTCGAACTCGCGCACCCCGCGCGGCGGGTCTTTCGTCATCACGGGATTGAAATGGAGACTCCCCTGTATCAAGTCGAGTCTCGTCATCCGCTATGGATTCCCCCCATTCAGCGCACAATTTCCATTGACGGCGGCGGCGTTCCCGAATTGGTCGAAGCCATTGAGCGCCACGCCTCTTATTTAGCCCAAAGCGGCGACCGGGCGCTTCGGGAGCGCGCGCGTCTTGAAGCCGAGTTGGAAGGCTTAATCCGCGAAGAGCTGGTCGAGCGCTTCCGCCGCGAAATTTCAGCCGCGCGGTACGAAAAGGTCTTGGAACAAATCCTCCAGCGGGAATTATCTCCCGGCGAAGCGGTGAAATTATTGCTAAACGGCAGGTTCAAATGAGCGTCATCTATGGAGAACGAGTGCGTCTGCGCGCGGTGGAACGCGAAGACGTGAAGCGTTTTTTCGTCTGGGTGAACGACCCGGAGGTCACTCGTCATTTGTCTTTGTATTTACCCTTGTCCACCGTAGATGAAGAAAACTGGTTCGACTCGCTCGGCAAGCGCGACCCAAGAGAGAAACCGCTCGCCATCGAAATCCGCGACGGCGGCGGCTGGAAGCTAATAGGCAATTGCAGCGTGTTCGACATTGACTCGATAAGCCGCCAGGCGGAATTGGGCATTATGATTGGCGAAAAAGAAGAGTGGAACAAGGGATACGGCGCGGAGACGATGACTCTCCTGCTGCGCCATTGCTTCGAGACCTTGAATTTGAACCGCGCCTACTTGCGCGTTTACGCCGGCAACGAACGCGGAAAACGCGCCTACCAAAAGGCTGGTTTTGTCGTGGAGGGACGCTTGCGCGAAGCGGTTTATAAATGCGGAAAATACGACGACGTAATCGTCATGGGCGCGCTGCGCTCCGAATGGATTGCGCGAAAGAAGGAACGGTAAATGACGCGTCACGTTCATCATGATTTAAAAGTCTATGGGGGCATCAAACTCTTTGTCGGCACGGGGTCGCCGGAACTGGGACAAAAAATTGCCGACTATCTGGAACTGCCGGTCAGCGAGCGCGAAGTGCTCGAATTTCCAAACGAAAACCTGTTCGTGAAACTCGGCGGCAGCGTGCGCGGACAGGATGTTTATGTCATTCAAACCACCTCCTCGCCGGTGCATCGCAACCTGATGGAACTCCTCATCACCATCCAAACCCTGCGGCTTGATTCGGCGGCGCGGATTACGGCGGTGATTCCGTACATGTGTTACGGGCGCTCCGACAAAAAAGACCAGCCGCGCGTGCCAATTACCGCCCGCCTCGTGGCGGACATGATTGAAGCGGCTGGAGCGGACCGCTACATGACCCTCGACCCGCACGCCGCCCAAGTGCAGGGCTTCTTTTCCATCCCCGGCGACGTTTTGACCGCCTCTCACCTCATCTCCGCTTACATCAATCATTATCTCCGCGCCGGCATGAAAAACCCCGTCGTGGTTTCGGTGGACCTGGGATTCGCCAAAAAGGGGCGCAATTACGCGGCGGAAATGGACCTGCCCATCGCCTTCATCGAAAAGCGGCGGCTGGGCAACGACGCCAAGTCTGAAGCGCTGACCCTCATCGGCGACGTCAAAGACCGCGACGTGATTATCGTAGACGACGAAGTGGACACTGGCGGCTCGATTGCCCAAGCCGTGAACGTGGCGAAGCAAAACGGCGCCCGCGACGTGTATCTGGCTTTTGTGCACGCCATTCTCTCTAAAAACGGCGCGGAACGCCTGGCGGAACTTCCCATCAAACATATTGTGACCACCGACTCCGTCCCCCTCTCTCTGGAAAAGAAAAAGGCTCTCGAAGGACGACTGACCGTGTTGTCCGTTGCGCCGCTGCTGGGCGAAGTCATCCGCCGCGCCCACGAGGGTCGCTCGGTGGGCGAGATGTTCAATGAATAATAGCGTTCGACGTTAAACGCGGGACGTTTTTTACATGCCTGAACTCCCCGAAGTCGAAACCATTGTCCGCGCGCTAAAGCCGCAACTGGTCGGAAGAACCATTCTCTCCGCCGACCTGCGCTGGGCGCGTTCCCTTGCGCTTCCTTCCCCAGCCCAATTCAAAAAACAAATTGCGGGTCAAAAAATCCTGGACCTTTCGCGCCGCGCGAAGTATCTCGTCTTTCGGCTGGAATCTTACAGTTTCCTTGTGCATTTGCGAATGAGCGGCGATTTAACGCTCAGAGCGGGTAGAATCGAGCCTGAAAAACACGACCGCCTTCTTTTGCTCCTTTCGGACGAAAAATGTCTGGCGTTCAACGACCCGCGCAAGTTTGGGCGCGTTTGGCTGACGACCCGCCCTGAAACGGTCCTCGGCGGGCTGGGACCAGAGCCGCTTGAAAAAGGGTTCACGCCCCGTTGGCTTTTCGAAGCCTTGCGCCGCCGCAAACGTTCGCTTAAACCCCTGCTTCTCGACCAGACCTTTCTCGCCGGGCTGGGCAACATCTACGCCGACGAATGCCTGCATCTGGCAAAGTTGCATCCCCGCGCGGCTTCCAATCGCGTCAGCGAGGAACAGGCGCAAGCGCTGCACCGAGCGATTCGCGCCGTCCTGCGGGAAGGTATCCGCCGCAACGGCGCCAGCATAGACTGGGTATATCGCGGCGGCGGGTATCAAAATCATTTTCGCGTGTATGACCGCGAAGGCAAGCCTTGTCCGGTCTGCGGCGCGGCAATTCAGAAATTTATCCTCGGGCAGCGCGGAACGCACATCTGTCCCAATTGTCAGCGTTTGAGGTGAATTATGGACTTGACGATTTTTTATGTCCTGATAGCGGTGGCGGTGGGCTGGGTCATCGGCTTCTTCGATTCCAACCTTCGAACCTCCAAGAAAATACGCGCCATCGAAGAAAACGCTGAAAGGATGATTTTGGACGCCGAAAAGAAACTCGCAGAGGCGAAACGGGGAGCCTCTCCTTTTGCGGTTCAAGACGACCCTGGTCTTTTACGATTGAGAAAAAAAGACGGCAAATATATTTTGGATTTGGACGGAACAACCGCCGGCGGCGAACTCTCTTTGGAAAAAAGAAAGCGCCTGATGGAACTGATTACCATTTTTCGGCTTTGGCTGGAGCCCGCTGCGGGAATGGAGCGCGCGGTTTCTCAACCCCGCTCCGCCGAGCCCGACCCCATCCGCGAAGCGGTCTACGGTTTCAACCAGCCTGCCCGTGAGCCGGTTTCCCGCGCGCCGGCGCAGCCTGCCGCGCCGCAGAGCAAAAAGCCCGAGACGGAAAAGATTATCGCCTCCTCCAGCATTGTCCAGCAAATTGACGCTATTCTTCAGGAAAGCCTTGAAAATACGCCCTTGGCAAAGCGGGGCGTCCGCTTGCAGGAATCCTCCCAGGGCGGCGTGGAGGTGTACATCGGATTGCAGAAATTTGAAACGGTGGAAGACGTTCCCGATTTGGAGATTAAGTCCGTCATTCGTTCCGCGATTGCGGAATGGGAAAAGAAATATACGCCGGGCATGTAACCGCTTGTTGAAGATGGGCGTCCCGTTTTGAGCGGGACGTTTTGCGCGACGCGAATTATTCTCTTTTGAATCTCGCCGTCAACACAGGGCAGTGAGCGTTTTCGGCGACTTCCGCCGTCACATTCGTCGCGTAAAACTGGCGCAGGGCGTTGACGCTATAGGGCGAGCCCATGCACAGGAGGTCGTAATCGCCCTCCTTAACTTCCGCCAGAATTTCTTCCACAACGTCGCCTTGCCGGGTCTTGACGCGCGCGGTTAAACCGTTGCTGTGGGCGGCGCTCAACCCCAAACGCAGACTCTTTCCAACGGGAGTGTCGGTCTCGGTCAGGTTTTGCCAATGGTCGCCGACGGTTTTTGCGGTTGGGTAATTCAAGTCTATCGGCGGGACAATATGAAGGAGCGTGAGTTCGGCGCGGCTTTTCAGCGCTATTTGCATGGCGATATGTTCGGCGGTGACTTCGTATCCCAGCCCTCCCACGCAGATAAGAATCTTTCGCGGGGGAATGCGCGAATGGGGAACGTAGAGGATGGGCTGCTTGATTTGCTCCATTAAAACGCGGATGGAACGCCCCATCAACATGCGGCGGATTTGCGGGCGTCCCAGGGGACCGAGAACGACGATGCAGTCCGTTTTTTCGGCGCGGCGGGGAATGACCTCCTCCGCGCCGCCATTTTCCACCTCCAGGCTGTATTCCACGTTCTGCTGTTGAAATAACGCGACGGCGCGTTCAAAGACGTCCTCCAGCGGATGATGGTCGTCTATGGCGGCGGGGTTGGGCGACTCGGTGACGCCCAACAGGACGACTTTTTTTTCGAGGGAAACGGCGACCCATGCGCCGTATTCAATCGAGGACCAGGTCCCCGCAAAGCCGTTGGTTGCAATTAACAAATTGGATTTCATAAGCGGTTTTACCTGCGAAATAGAAATACGCCGAGAATGCCGGCGCCCAGCAGCGTCAGCGGCGACGGAAGGTTAAACCAAAAGGCGAGCGCGCTGAGCGCGGCAATCAACAGAACGCGCCGGTCTATTTTTTTCGTTTGTCCCACGTGGAAGAGGTCCCATCCCACGATAATCAACAGAGCCGAAACGGCGGGACTCATACCCGTTACAAATCCTTCCAGCCAGTTTTCATGCTGAAATTGTTGTAAAAAGGCGGCGACCGCAAACATCAAGACAGTGGGGGGCAGCGCCGCTCCCAGCAGGGCGGTCATCACGCCCAGCGCGCCGCCGGCGGCGTAGCCGACAAACATCGCCAACTTTAAGGCTTCGCTGCCCGGCAGGACGTTCGAAAAGCCCACCGCCTCTACAAAACGCTCTTCGCTCATGATTTTGCCAACCGCCTCTTTATAGAGCAGCCCCACCGAAGCCGGACCCGATGGCGAAAGCATATTCACCTTTAGGAACATCCATAAGAGGCGCAGCCAGACGGATAGTTTAGACGGCTTCATGGCGATAGAAAGAAAATTCCGACGATTCCCGCCGCCAGCACGACCAGCCGCTCCGGCGCGTTGAGACGCATGGCTGCCAAACTAAGAATGCCGATGAGCCAGCCCGCCCAACCGCCCCCGCTTCCTTTCTCGAAGATTTTCCAAGCGGTGAAGACCATTAACACTGAAATTGCCGGCGTGAGACCTTTGACGAAACTGCCAACCCAGGCTTCGCGGCGCAGGCGATGCAAAATGACGGTAACGCCCAGAATGATAAGGGTGGGCGGCAAAATGGAGCCTAGCAACGCCGTAAGCCCGCCTGGAATTCCGCCGGCGGCGTAGCCAATATACATGGCAAGCTGCAGAGCGTCGCTGCCCGGCAGGACGGAGGAAAGTCCGACAGCCTGCACAAACTCGCTCTCGGTGACAAAACGTCCCACCGCCTCATGGTAGAGCAGCCCCACCGAAGCCGGTCCCGACGTGCTAAGCAGATTGACTTTGATGAAAGTCCAGAAGAGTTGAAAGAGGATGTTCACGCGCCCAAGTCTATCATGATTACGCCAGCGTTACCCCTTCCAACAGCAGCAGCCATTCCTTGGTGGGCAGCCCATCTCCGCCGCCGTAGCCGTGAAGTTTTCCGTCTGCGCCAATGACGCGGTGACAGGGAATCGCCAGCGGCATCGGGTTGGCGGCGTTTGCGCGTCCAACGGCGCGATAGGCGCGGGGGCGTCCAATCTGCGAGGCAATCTGGGCGTAGGTGCGGGTCTCGCCGTAAGGGATGGCGTATACGGCTTGCAGCGCTTTCCGCTGAAACGGCTTTAGCGTGAGCCAGTCAATCGGAAACGTGAAGACGCGGCGTTTGCCTTTCAAGTATTCGCCGATTTCTTTTGCGTAGGGGGCGGTGATTTTGGGATTCTCCGCCACATCCGCTTTTAGCCGCTGCAGATAGGAGTCCAGCCGCCGCTGCGACTTTGCCCACCCTACAGCCACCAAGCCTTGCTCGGAGACTGCCAGTCGCAAATCTCCAAGCGGGGTGCGATTTAATTCCGTTAGATAAATTTTGAGGGCTGCCAGCGTCATTTTGTCGTCCTCCGCAAGAAAACCGTTTACAATCTTGTTAATTGTCGGACAATCGTAGGGTAATCGTAGGTTTTGCGTCAAGCGTTATTTTTACAATCATGATAAAGTTGACGGCGTAAGGTGATTTCTCTTCTCCTCCTTTCAAAGGGAACCGCGGTCGGCGTCCGCGGTTCTCGGCGTTTAAAAGGGAGAGATGGGCGCAAAGGGAAGTTATGGCAGTATAATCGCCTTATCAAACTCTTGCGAGGGCAAAATGACGACGCAAATCACAATCATTGGCTTGGGGCAGATTGGCGCTTCGATGGGGCTGGCGCTCGCGGCGCACAAGGGAAATATCTTGCGCGTGGGTCACGACCTGAAACGCGAGGTAGAGCGCGAAGCGCTTCAAAAGGGCGCGGCGGATAAAATGGAACATAATCTTCCCGCCGCAGTGCGCGACGCCAAACTTGTGGCGCTGTGCGTTCCTGCCAGCCAGGCGCTTGAGACGCTGGAATTCATTGCGCCCGATTTGCAAGAAGGGGCGGTTGTATTGGACGTTTCCCCAGTCAAAGCCGCCATGCAAAAGTGGGCGGCGGAAGCCTTGTCTGGCAGATATTATTTAGGTCTGACCCCCTCCCTGAATCCTGAACTGCTGCACGAATTTGGGCTTGGGTTGACTTCCGCAAGGGCGGACTTGTTTTTGAAAGGGATTTTCCTGGTGACGCCCGCCCGCGGCGTTCCCGAAGCGGCGGTCGCTTTGGCGATGGATTTCGTCCGCCTGCTCGGCGCCGAACCCGTGCTTGCCGACCCCCTCGAAGCCGACGGCTTGAGCGCAACGGTGCATCTCCTTCCTCAGTTGTTGTCGGCTTCTCTGTTGAACGCCACCATAGACCAGCCCGGATGGGCGGACGCCCGTAAAGTCGCGGGACGCGCTTACGCAGTCGCCACCTCCGGACTGGCTTATCACGATGAGATTAATTCTCTCAAGACTTCGGTCTTCCAAAACCGTTCCGCAGTCGTTCACGCCCTGGACGTAACCCTCGCCGCCCTGCGCGGTTTGCGCGACGACATCGAAAATGAAAATCATGAAGGGGTGGAAGCGCGCTTGGATGCCGCCGTGAGAGGACGTCAACGCTGGCTGGGAGAGCGGCTGGCGGCAGACTGGGGCGGCGCCGAACGCAATCAAAAGATTGATATCCCCTCATTTTCTGAAAGATTCTTTGGCGGGCTGGCGATGGGCAGGAAGCGCGGCAAATGAACTTTTATTGTTACATTTTGGAATGCGCGGACGGCACGTTTTACACCGGCTGGACGACCGACCCCAAAAGGCGGGTGGCGCAGCATAATAGAGGGGCGGGGGCAAAGTACACCGGCGCCCGCCGCCCCGTCAAATTGATTTACCTTGAAGCCCAGCCGGGGCGCGCCGCCGCCATGAAACGCGAACTTGCCATCAAGAAAATGAGCCGCGCTCAAAAACGCCTTCTTATCGTCAATCAAAAAAAGGGAACAAATTCCGATTTGTAAGAATCGACTCAAATGGGCTAAAATTGGCGCATGGAAAATCTGGCGGACTTACTTTCGGCGGAAGAGATGAGAGAAATCCTGGGCAGGATTCACGCCATGGTAGCCCTTGTGGAAACCGACGGCGCTCTGGTCTCCTGCAACCCCGCTTTCGACTCTCTGCGGGGGGCGAACGAGTCAGTTGTCAGC
>JAIWOB010000016.1 GCA_020217065.1 Chloroflexota bacterium
GGCTGGACGGTCTTGAACAAGCGCGGCACAGTCTCCACATTGTGATTCAAGATTTCGGGGCGGGCGTCCATCACGATTTTCAAGGCTTCAACGCTGCCCTTGAAGTCGGGAATCAGCACTTCGATGGAGCAGCCGGGCAGCAGCTCGCGAATGCGGCGAATGACCATCGCAAAAATCGGCGCGCCGCCGTCCCGCCGTTCGTCGCGGTTGACCGAGGTGATGACCGCGTGTTTCAAGTTCATCGCTTTCACGGCTTGCGCCACGCGCTCGGCTTCGCCCCAATCCAACAAGGCGGGTTTGCCGTGTTTAATGTCGCAGAAGGCGCAGGTGCGGGTGCAGACATCGCCAAGCATCAGAAAGGTGGCGGTTCCGCTCCCCCAGCATTCGCCGAGGTTTGGGCACATCGCCTCTTCACAGACGGTGTGCAATTCCTTTTTTCGCATCAAGGCTTGCAGGTTTTCGAAGGTCTCGCCCGAAGGCGCGCGGACGCGAATCCAATCCGGGCGGCGCGGCGGGCGTTGGTCCGCTTCGGTTTTAACTCTATCTCTGGTGGGGGTCACAGCCATTTGTAAATCCTTGTTCAAGTTGTCGAGGGCGCGCGTGTTGAAGCGCCGTCATGTCGCTTTTGACGCCTGACGCCCTTGGCGCGTTATTTTTTCTTCACTATCAATCTCAATCCGCGAACTTCGACGACCTCAACCGAATCTCCCTTACGGATGGGTTCGGACTCGGCGGCTTTTTCCGCGCTCCAGAGTTCGCTGCCCACCTGAACCTGTCCCTCTCTTTGGATGTCGGTTTTTGCCGTCCCGGCCTTTCCCGGTAGGGATTCCATGCCGATTTGAACCGGGCGGCGCTGGGCGCGCAGGGCAATCAGCAGTATTCCGAAGAAAATCAAGCCGAGGAAAATTCCCATTCCCACTACCAGCGGAACGGATACGCGCTGGAACTGCGGCGTGCCGGGCGAATTGAACAAAACCAGCGCGCCGACAATGAACGAAGCGGCGCCCGCCGTCGTCAACGCGCCGTGCGTGGGCGCTTTAATGTCGAGAATGAAAAGCACAAAGGCAATCAAGAGGAAGATAAGACCGAACCAATTGACGGTCAGCACGCCCATGCCGTAGATTGCCAGAGTCAAACAGACCGCTCCGATGAATCCCGCAAACCAGCCGCCGGGGCTTGAAATTTCAATCAAGACCGCCTGCACGCCAATCGCAAGCAACAGAAAGGCGATGTTCGGGTCGGTAAGGGTCAATAAGAGCTGCTCAATGAAGTTAATTCCCAAAGGCTCGACCCGCATGTTTTGAGTGTTCAACGTTCGCTCGCCGCCGTTCATGGAGACGGTAAAACCGTCCAGTGCTTGAAGCAGGTCTTCGGTGTCGTCGGCGATGAAATCAATTAACCTGGCGTCTAACGCCTCTTTGGCGGTCACGGCTTTGGCGTCGTCAATCATCGCTTCGGCAAGTTTTACCGCTTCCTCGCCGCGATTCTCAACCAGCGTGCGCGCCTTGGCTTTGAGAGTCTCCTTGACCTTGCTCTCCAGCGTAGACTGAATATCCGCGCCGGAACTGTCAATGGGGCTCGCCGCGCCAATGACGGTATTGGGCGCCATCGCCGAAACATGTCCCGCCATCGTAATCAACGCTCCGGCGCTGCCCGCAATGGCGTCTTTTGGCGCGACATACACCGCCACCGGCGTCTTGCTGGCGCCTATCGTCTGGATGATTTTCAGCATCGTGTCCACGCTGCCGCCGGGTGTGTTCAATTCGATGACGAGCAGGTCCGCGTTGCGCTGTTCGGCGGTTTTGACGCCGCGTTCGATGTATTCGAGCATGGGCGGCACAATGGGCCCCTTGGCGGTCAGGACGACGGCGAGGGGGGCGTCGCGCTGCGCCTGCGCCAGAGACGAAAATCCCAGCGTGAGCAGGAGAGTCAGTAAGGTAATGCGAATCAGTTTCATGTTTGTATCCTATGTCTATGGTCATTATAATGGGTAAGGAGAAAATCATGACCCAACAAAATAAGCCCGTTGCTTGGCGCGCCGTTGCGCAGATGGTCGTTGTTGTTTTTGTCGCTCCATTCATTCCCCTGATTATCTCTGGACGATGGGGCTGGCGGCAGGCGTGGGCATACGCCATTGTAAGCGTGTCGTTTTTTACCATCAGCCGCTTGCTTGTGGCGCGCAAACATCCCGACTTGATTTCGGAGCGCGCGCGCTTCACGAGCGCCAAGGACGTCAAGCCATGGGACAAAGTTCTCGCCCCGCTGCTAGGGATTGGTTCCACCTTGAGTTTAGTCGCCGCTGGACTTGAAAAATATTACGCTCCTTCCGCCGCTTCCAACCTGACGGTCAACCTGATTGCGCTCGCGGGCGTCATCCTCGGCTACGGCTTTTCCTCCTGGGCGCTGCTCGAAAACCGCTTTTTCTCCGGTACAGTCCGCATCCAAACTGAGCGCGGACATCATGTCGTCTCCACGGGACCGTATCGCATTGTCCGTCACCCCGGCTATGCGGGCGGATTGCTTGGATATTTGTTCATTCCCCTCCTGTTGGATTCGCTCTGGGCGTGGATTCCGACCATTTTGCTGGCTGTGGTTTTGGTCATCCGTACCGCGTTGGAGGATAAGACCCTGCAAGCGGAACTGCCCGGCTATAAAGAATTCGCCCAAAAGACAAAGAGCCGTTTGTTTCCGGGAATTTGGTGAAGAAAAGTCCGGTCTTTTAGAACAACCCTTCGAGATATTGCTTTGTGCGTTCGTGTTGAGGATTGCCAAACACTTCCTTGGCGGGTCCCGCTTCGACAACTTCTCCCATATACATATAAATTACAGAGTCCGCCAAACGTTTCGCCTGCCGCAGCGTATGCGTGACGATGACCGTTGTGTATTGCCGCTTCAATTCGAGCAGGCGGCTCTCGATATTTTGCGAAGAAATGGGGTCGAGCGCGGAGGTGGGTTCGTCTCCGAGAATAATCTCCGGCTCAACGGCGAGTCCGCGCGCAAGGCACAGCCGCTGCTGCTGCCCAATGGACAAGCTTGCGGCGGGGTCGTGCAAGCGATTTTGCACTTCTTCCCATAGACCCGCAATCTCCAGGTAATGCCGTACGGCGGCTTTATATTCCTTGCGGTCCTTCTTCATCTTGTGAATATGCATCCCGTAGACGACGTTGTCATAAATGGACATGGGCAGCGGCGAAGGGCGCTGCGCCAGCAGCCCCACGCATTTGCGGACTTCGGTTACGTCTACGTCCCGCCCGTAGATATTTTGCCCATCCACCAACACTTCGCCTGTCAGGCGGGCCTCTTCGTTTAGCTCGAAAAAGCGGTTGAAGGTTTTCAATAAAGTGGTTTTGCCGCAGCCGGAAGGTCCCATAATGACCGTGATTTGTTTTCTGGGAATCTCGACGTTGATATTCCTCAAAACCTGCTGCCTGCCATAATAGGCGTTGAGGTTCTTAACTTGAATGTGGGTTTCCATAAAAAATTCCTTTTTCTTACGGCGGCGTCAAGCGCCTCCCGATTTTGAGCGTTCCCAGCGCCGGGAAACGTTGGCTTCCGTTACTTAATCGTGTATTTTGCCAAACGCGCCGAAAGCCAGCGCGAGCCGAAACTCACCAATAAAACGATGACGGTCAAAATCAGCGCGGCGGCGTAACCGCGTTCGCGGACTTCGGGATAGGGCGAGCCGAGTTGAAAGAAGACCGCAAGCGGCAGCGACGCCGTCGGGCGCATCGGCGACGTAACAATGCGGTCGGTGTAGCCTGCGGTAAACAGAACCGAAGCCGCGTCGCCGATTCCGCGCCCAAAGGCAAGCAGGATGGCGGTAGTGATGCCCGGCAGCGTTTGGCGGGCGACCACATGCAGCGCCACTTCAAAACGGGTGGAGCCAAGCGCCAGCGCCGCCTGTTCCAAATCGGCGGGCATACGGCGGATGACTTCGTCCATGGCGCGGGTCATGATGGGAAACTCCACGAGAGCCAGGGTGACGACGCCTGCCAGCAACGAAGCGCGCATTCCAAGCGTGAGCATCAGCGCGAAGCCAAACGCGCCGTATACAATCGAGGGGATGCCCCACAACACATCCAGCGAAAGGCGGACACACTCGCCCCATTTCGAGTCGCCAAGGTAAGTTTTGAGATATAGCGCAATCGGCAGACTGAGCAGCATGGCAAGCAATGTCCCGCCCGCCGCCAGATAAATTGACCCGATGATAGCGTTCAGAATTCCGCCTTCCTTGCCCATGTAATACCCGCCTTGGGGGACTTGCGAGACCATGTCCCAAGTCAGCGAGGGAAGTCCGCGCGTAATGACCGCCCACAAGATTAAACCAAGCGCGCCCGCCACAATGAGCAGGGCGGTTTGCATGATAGACTTCACGAAGAACTCCATTAAGTGTCTGCGCTCGAAGCGCTTCTTCTTCATTTTTTTCATGCTATTTGCGCCTCAAAACTCTCTGGAGAACCAACGTGGAGAGGATATTAAAAATCAAGATGACCGCCAGTAAAACGAGAGCGGCGCTCAGCAACGCCGCGTCATACAGCGGAATGGACATCATTTCGCCGTAGTTATTGGCGATTAATGCGGGCAGCGGATACGCCGAATCAAAAATCGAAGTCGGGATGTTGGGGACGTTGCCCACCACCATCAACACGGCGACGGTTTCGCCAAACGCCCGCGATGCCGCCAACACAATGGCGGCGATAATGCCCGGCTTCGCCTGCGGCAGGACGATGTTGCGAATCGTCTGCCATTGCGTCGCCCCAACCGCAAGCGAGGCGTGACGCAAGTCGTTGGGGACGGTGGAGAACACCTCGAAGGCGACGGAAATAATCAGCGGGGCGACCATCACCGCCAGCACGATGCCGCCCGCAAGGATTCCAAACCCCGTCGGTTGGTTGACGGCAAAAAGCGGAATGAATCCAAGCCAGCGGTCGCAGAGCGGCGCGAGAACTTCATCCACAAAGGGGACGATGGCAATCAATCCCCATGCGCCATAGACCACAGGCGGAATGGCGGCGAGAACGTCCAAAATGGGTTTGGTCATGGCGCGGGTGCGGCTATGGGCGTATTCCGCAAGATAAACCGCAGCCAGCAGGCAGGCTGGCACAGACAGAAGCGCCCCGACGAGCGTGACCCACACCGTCCCCAAGATGAACGGCAGAAAACCAAATTGCCCGTTGTTGGGTTTCCAAACCTTTCCGAACAAAAGACTCGGCAATCCGTATGCGCTCAGGATGGGCCAGGCGCGCGCGAAAAGCGCGGCGGCGACGACCAAGATAAGTAGGATAGGCAGGATGGTGACGACCAAGAAAGCGCGCCGCGCGGCTTTATCCTGCCGGGCGCGAAAGGCGGCGGAAGGCCGAGAACCTCGACCTTCCCCTTTCCTGCTTTCTTGCGCGATAAATGTCGAATTGACTTCGCTCATTTGAGTTTCGCAAGCGATTCAGCCTGTTGGTCGGCGGTCAGCGGGACATAGCCGGCGGCTTCGAGGTATTGTTGTCCGTCGGTGAGAATCCATTCGATGAAGGCGAGAGTCAAGCCGCTGGGTTTGCCCTTCGTGGCGAGGTTCTCGAAACGCGCGGGGGGCGAGGGATACTTGCCGCTTGCAACTGCGCCGAACGCGTCGTCTTTCGTTGCGTACACTTCGCCGTTTTCCTTGTCAGCCTGACCGTTTCCGTCAATGTCAATGGGCGGGACAACGGCACCGGAGACGAGTCCGCCGCTGCCCAAGTCAAAGACGCTGTTCAAGTTGCTGTAACCAATCCCAAGCGGGTCCTTGATGACCGTATCCACCAGCGCCGGTTCGCCGTTGACTCCGATGCCCTTGATGTCATCTTGAGACTCGCCGCCGGAGAACTTGCTCCACATTTCGCCAGCGCCACAGGCGTCGGAGCGGGTGTAGACGTGGATTTCGTCCGTGATTTCGGGGTTGCCGACGGCTTCACCCCAGGTCTTGATTTCGTTGGTGATGAAGATTTTGTTGAAGGTTTCCTGGCTGATTCCTTTGGCAAGCAGGTCGTCGAGGACGGGATTTTCCGCGCTAACCACCGGGAAAACCGCGTCCTTTGTGACGGAAACCCAGAAGACGCCTTGGGCTTCCTCTTCAGGTTTAATGCTGCGCGATATCATGCCGATGTCCACTGCGCCCGCGATGGTGTCGGTCATGCCTTTTCCTGCGCCGCCGCCTTGAATGTCGAACTGGACGTTGGGGTGAAGTTTGGAGAATTCTTCAGCCCAAACGGTCATCATGGGGTAGAGGGCAAACGCGCCCGAGACGCTGATTGTCCCGCTGAGCTCGCCTTCGGCAGTCGCAGGGGCGGATGCGTTTCCGCAGGCGCTCAGCGTCAGGGACGCCAGTATGACAACGGCAATCAAGTTTGAAATATGTTTTCTCATAATCGGTCTCCAATTTGTTTGAGTGATTTATAATTTCTATCGGAGTAGTATACTTTTTGCGTAAATAAAAATGAAGATTTGACAGGTTTATAAAACCAAGTCTCATCCGTTTATTTACTTAACGCCCAGTTTCCTGCGGATGGAATTTTGACGTTTGTTTACATCCGCCAGCGTCGTCTGGTCCAGGATGTTGGAGATGGCGTTTCGCACATCGCCCATCACCAGCCGCAAGCCGCAGGTTTCTTCATCTGGACAGCCGCACGGCTCATAAGCCATCTGGCTGACGCATTTGACGGGAGCCACAGGTCCATCCAAGACGCGGAAGATTTGCCCCAGGGTGATTTCATTTGCAGGTTTTGCGAGATAATACCCGCCGCCGACGCCCATCTTGCTGTGAAGCAGCCCCGCGTTCTTGAGCGTGAGCAGAATCTGCTCAAGGAACTTGACGGAGATGTTCTCGCGCAAAGAAATCTCCTTTATCTGCATCATCTGTGGGGCGTCGCCGTTGGGGGCGGGTTCAGCCAGCGCAATCATCGCTCGAAGACCGTATTCACCGCGTTTGGAAAGTCTCACTTTGCCTGAAACTCCTACTACTCCAATAGACTTTATTCTCCCTAATCATAATTCAGCGGCTGAATTTTGTCAAGAACTTTTCGGCTTCTCGCGGTCGAGCCACAACTCGCGGTATTGTCGATTCCAGTCAATGAAAAATCGAACGGCGATAACGATACCCGCCCCCGCCGCCGTCCAAAACGCCGCGTCGCGGAGGTTGAAGAGCCAAAAGACGGGCGCGACGAGAATCCCTGTGAAGACGCTCGCCCGCGCCGAGTGGCGGATGGTCAACACCAACAGGACAAGCAATCCCAGACTGATGAAAAAAGCCAGCGGGTTGATGGCAAGGAACGCCCCGCCCGTGGTTGCCAGTCCCATGCCGCCGCGGAACTGGGCAAAGACTGGGTAACAATGCCCCAAAACCGCAAAGACGGCGGTCAACGCGATGATGTAGGTCGGGGCATTTTGACTGACCGCCAGCCAGGTTGGGACGAATCCTTTTGCGATATCCAGAATCAAAACCAATGCCCCCCAACCGAACCCAGCCTGACGGATGGTGTTGGTGGTGGTGGCGTGACCCGACCCTGAGTCGCGTACGTCCACGCCTTTGACAAGACGGGTAATCCAGATGGAGAAGGTCAGAGAGCCAAAGAGATAGCCAATGGCAGGGAATAGGAGATGGGAGAAAGTCATTTTTTGTCCGTAGATTGGGCTTGCAGTCTGACGATTTTGTCGGGGTGGGAATCTGCCCTACAAAATAACCCGTTCGACCTTGAACGGCGTCGCGTCGGGGTCAATGACTTCGTCGAATTCCCGGGCGGCGAGGTGGCCTGAGAAGACGGCTTGGGCGATGATGTTGGGCGCTTCGGCGTCGCCAATCAGCCGCAGGGACTTGAGTTTGCCTTCAGCGAGAGCGGGTTTGAGTTCGTGATAGAGGCTGTCGTTGGGGAGCCTGTCTGTGACCAACACGACGGCGTCGCAAGGCAAGACGCTTTCGGCGGCTGTCAGGACGTTCCTAACAGTGGCGGTTGTCAAGTGAAGCGAAGCGAGAAAATGGCTTGGGAGCAGGGTCACGTTCAAGGCTTGGAGTCGCTTGTGGATGCGATTCTGTTCCAGCGTGAATTGAGTCCAATAAGAAATTGAAGGCGCGGGCGTGACCAAAGTCGTTTCGCAGCCGTTTTCCGCCAGCAGTTCAGCGAGGACGCCGCCCATGTAGTAATGGTCGTCGTCATAGATGAGGACTTTGCCAGATGGCAGCTTGCCGTTCATCAAATCATCGGGCGTGAAAACGTTGGCGTCGCCGGGGATGGGCTGTGAAAGATAACGCCCCACGCCGTCGCGCCGCCAGGTTGCGCCCGTGGCAAGGAGGACATGCGGCGCGCCCGCTTCGAGGATGTCTTTGGCGGTCATCGGGCTGGAGGGATAGAAATAAACGTTTTCGATTTTGTTGATTTGCGTCAGACGCCAATCCATCACGCGCCGCCATTCGATGAGACCGGGCAGCGCCGACTCCAGCGCCACGCGCCCGCCCGCTTCGCGTTTGGCTTCGGTCAGGATGACATGGTAGCCGCGCTGACCCAGCGCCCGCGCCGCTTCCAGCCCTGCGGGGCCCGCGCCGACGATGAGGATTTCGTCGTCGGACTTTTTCGGCGCGATAAGTTCGGGATGCCAGCCGCGACGCCATTCCTCGCCCATGGTCGGGTTTTGCGTGCAGCGGATGGGGACGTAGCGCGTGTCGCCGGTGACGCAGATGTTACAGCCGACGCACTCGCGGATGTCTTCGATGCGCTCTTCCTTGATTTTGTTCGGCAGGAAGGGGTCGGCGATGCTGGGACGGGCAGAGCCAATCATGTCCATGATTCCGCGCTGGATGGCGGAGACCATCGAATCGGGCGAGGTATAGCGTCCCACGCCGACGACGGGTTTGGCGGTGAGTTTTTTGACGAAGGCAATGTACTTTTCCTGGTTGCCTTCTTTTTCAAAACGGGAGGTGGAAGAGTCGTTTGACCAGTTGCTGACGTTGACGTCCCAAAGGTCGGGAATCTCGGCGAGCATTCCAACGATGTCCCGCGCCTCGCCGGTGGATTCCATGCCGGCGCTGCCGAGCAGTTCGTCCACGGCAAAGCGGACAGCGACTCCGCAGGTATCGCCGACCGCTTCTTTCGTGTCTTCGATGATTTCGCGCAAAAAGCGCACGCGGTTTTCGAGCGAGCCGCCGTACTCGTCGGCGCGGTCGTTTTCTTTTGAAAGGAAGTGAAAAGCAAGCGAGAGGTTGTGACCCGCGTAGCAGGTGATGATGTCGAAGCCTGCCCGCTTGGCGCGGATGGCGGCGTTGCGATGCCACCTGCGGATTTGTTTGATGTCGTCTTTGCTGGCGGCGCGGGATTGTCCCGGCTCGTAACCTGTGCCGCCGATAATTCCACGCGAACGCAGGTCAAAGGGAGCGGCGCGGGAGTACAAATTGGCGGCGTCGTGTCCGTTGTACGCCAGTTCGATGCCCGCCAGCGCGCCGTGTTTGTGGACGGCTTCGGTCATCAGTTGCAGGGCGGGAATGTCGTCGTCGTTCCAGAGCCGTCCCTCGAAATAAGGAGAAAGGTCGGTGGAGTGGTGGATTTCCACCTCTTCGGTGTGGACGACGCCCCAGCCGCCTTCGGCTTTCATCCCGCGCATGGCGGCGTGACCCTGGGGCATTCGCCAACCGAAGCCGTTGCAGTGCGGAACTTGGTAGAAACGGTTGGGCGCGGTGACGGGTCCGATTTTGACGGGTTGAAAGAGGATATCGTAACGGGAGGTCATGGGGAATTTCCTTTTCTTTGATGAAAAGACCCTAAAGGTTTCTGAGACCTTTAGGGTCTAAAACTTTTACGGGCAGGATGGATAGGTTGGGAAGAGGCGGGCGGAATAATCATCCAGCGCGTCCTTCAATTCCAGCGGGAAAACGACCATCAATGAAATTACCCGCGTATCGGTGTCGCTTTTGACCCAGTAGTGGACGCCGTATTCAAAGCCCTGATTCTGCGTTTTAAACTCATACAGTCTCAAGCCGTCGTTTCGT